>JBBSEZ010000008.1:0-61605 GCA_038239195.1 Gemmatales bacterium | reverse complement strand
CGAGCGCGTTGCCGCGAACGAGCCGAAACGACCTTGGCGAGCAGCAGGAACAGGCCTCCGTGTAGGACGGCCCCACCTTCCCCTCGCCTTACAACTCGATCTCGGGCCCGCCCGACAGCAGGTCCGGCTTGCCGAAGAGGCTCAGATCGACCTGCCCGCGCATCTCCGACTCCAGCAATTTCAAGCGCGACTCCATCTCGCGCAACTTCGCCTGCAAGACCTCCATGCGCGCACTCAGGTCGTCGCGCGGCCTGGGGCGCGGCACTTCGGGGTAGCCGAGCTGGCGCTGCAAGGCCGCGAACAGGTAGAGCGGATCGCGCCCACGGTTGGCCCGCGCGATCTTGCCCTCCTTCTCCCCGAACAGCGGCGGCACCGACGGCTCGTAGCCCGGCGATTGCCGGCGCTGCTCCTGCACGTAGAGCTCCGAGCGCACGTAGACGAGGTCGGCGAAGTCGATGACGCCGACCTGACCGCGCAAGCCATCGAGATACGGTTTCCAGGGGGCGTCGTAGTAGGGGTCGGCGGCCATGGCCGCGAGGCCGTCGCTGTAGCCGAGGCGATTGCGACAAAGGACCTCGAACTGGTAGACGAACAGGCCAGCCGGGCTGACGCGGCCGGCGCGGTACTCCGCCTCGCGCTCCAGCACGAGCAGCGCGGTGTCGGTGTTGAAGCGCTTGGCGTCGTCTTCGGTGCCGCGCACCACGAACGCCTGAAAGGGCGTAAAGTAGTGGGCGAGGCGGGCGAAGCCCGACGACAGCAGCCCGCTGTGCTTCAGCTCGGCCGACAGGAACTGGATGGCGTAAGGCAGCCGCGTCGTCGCCAGGATCTCCTGGTCGATGCGTTCGAGCACCTCCTGCGTGGCCTGCCCGTTCGCCAGCCGGTCGCGCAGGATGCGGAAGAAGTAGGTCTGCTCGACGTACTCTTCCCGGTCGAGAATCGTTGCGGTAGCCATGGCGCGCATCATAACGGGAAGAGAAGGGATACGCCAGCCCCGCGCGCCGCGCGAAATAGCATTGACCGCGCGGCGCCGGTCCTTTGAAATGCCAGAGGAGAGAGCCGCTTCTCGGAGATTGCGCCGTGCCAACTGATGCCCTCTGTCCGCGCTGCGGCGCAGCCGTGCCCGGCGAGGCCAACGAGACCTGCCGCGCCTGTGGCGCTGCCCTGCCGGCCCCGGTGGGTGGGGCCGCCGCGTGGTGGCTTTCCGCCCCTCCTTCACCTCCACCAGCCCCCCCCAAAGGCACCGACGCCTGGTGGCTCTCTGGACACGCCCCCCCTCCGCAACCTCCTCCGGCGCGGAAGGCGCCGCTCCCGCCCCCGCCGCCCCTGTTCGACGATGCGCTGCGAAACGAGCCGCTGGCGCCCTTGCCGCCCCTGTCCTTCGAGCCGGCCCCGCTGCCCGCGCTGGCCCCGGCCCTGTCTCCTT
This sequence comes from Gemmatales bacterium, assembly GCA_038239195.1. Lineage (GTDB taxonomy): Bacteria > Planctomycetota > Planctomycetia > Gemmatales > Gemmataceae > JBBSEZ01. The sequence goes on along the minus strand of JBBSEZ010000008.1, from coordinate 60,182 downwards.
TCGCGGTGCCGCAGCCCGCGCTTCCAGCCCCGCCCGCTCCCCTTCCGCTGTCCGCGCCGCGCACCGCCCCGCCCAGCTTTATGCCCCTCCTCGTCCTCGCCGGGGGCGTCGGCGCGCTCGTGCTGCTGCTAAGCGTGCTGGGCGTGGTGCTGATACGCTCGCTGAACAAAGGGAAGGGCCCGCACGCCGTCCTCCCGCCAGAGGCCCCGCTCGCTCCGAAGGAAACGGAAGGTGTTCCCGGCAAGGGGCCTGCCAAGCCCCCGCCGGACCGCGGCAAGGGCCCGCCCGTCGAAACGGGGAAGGTCCGCCCGCCCCCCGACGTCGGCAAGCTACCGCTGCGGACCGTTGAGTGGGTACTGGTGCGCGACCTCGAAGTTAGCCCGCGCCCCGGCGAATTCAAGGCGGCGCGCGGCCTGACCGCCGACGTACGCGGCACTCTCTACGCCAGCGACGGGCCCCTGATCTACCAGATCGAGGGCGACCGCCGGCCGGCGCCGTTCCTCAAGGACACGACCGGGTGCAACGGCCTGGCGCTCGACGCCAAGGGAGGGTTGCTCGCCTGCCTCGGAAAGGACGGGCGCGTGGTCCGCATCGACGTCAAATCGCGCGAGGCCGTCGAGATCGCCAGCGGGATCGGCACCAGGCGCTTCAACAACCCGCGCCAGCTCGCCGTCGATCGCGCCGGCGGGCTGTACCTGGCCGACGGCACCGCCTTCGACGCGCCCGACGACAAGGGCGCCGTCTACTACGTGAGCCCGGCCGGCGCCGTGACGCTCCTGCCCGTCGCCCTGCCCCGCCCGCGCGGCCTCGCGCTGGCGCCGGACGGCCGAACGCTCTACGTCGTTGGCGTCGGCACTCCGGAGGTCATGGCCTACCCCGTCGAATCGCCCGGCACGATCGGCGCGGGCCGAACGCTGTACAAGCTCGAAGGGACCAGGCCGGGCGCCACCGGCCTCGACGTGGACGCCCGCGGCCACCTCTACCTGATGAGTACCGCGCTGCCCGGCATCGTCGTCGTCACCCCCGCCGGCGAGCGCCGCACCAGCTTGCGGATGCTCGAGGCGCCCGTGGCGTGTGCGCTCGGAGGGCCGGGGCGCAACACTCTGTTCGTCCTCACGCGGCGCGCGCTCACCGCCGTGGCGATCGCGGTGCCGCGTTGAGATCGTCGGACAGGCGGGCCTGTCGCTACGCCACGGCGCGGGCGTTGGGCGGGAAGAACCCCGCCTCCGCCTCGTAGACGCGAAGCGATTGCCGCAGCCGCTCGACGCAGCGGTGGTAATCGTCCTCCGTCCAGCGCCGCGCCGCCAACAGCTCGCGGGCCAGCTCGCCCGTGTCGGCCGTGAAGCCGCTGCGAGCGTCGTGGAAGTGCTGCGTCACCAGCACGTCGGGCGCCAGCGCGGCCAGGCGATCGACGAAGTTGCCCGCGTCTTCCAGCGGCAGCATCGGCGTGACGCAGACGCCGATGGGGACGCCTGCCGCCTTGACCTCGGCGATGGCCTGCCAGCGCCGCTCCAGCGGCGGCGACTTCGGCTCGAAGGCCCGCCACACTTCCTCGCTGTCGGTCGGGATCGTCATGTTCACCCGCACCGCCCGGAAGCGCTGGAAGACGTCTATGTCGCGCACCACCAGCGGGCCGCGCGTCTGCATCAGCACGCGCGGCTGGTGGGCAACCAGTTCCTCGAGGATGCCGCGCGTCAGGCCCAGGCTGCGCTCGGCCGGGACGTAGGGGTCGGTGACGGTGGACACGTAGACCGCCTGCCCGGCCAGGCGCGGCGCCTGTTTGCGGGCCAGTTCGATGGCGTTGATCTTCGCCTGGAGCCAGAGGCCCCAGTCCTCGCGCGGCCGGCGATTCTGCGGGAGGAACATCGCGTAACAGTAGCTGCAACCGTAGCTGCACCCCACGTACGGGTTGCACGTCCAGTCGAACCCGCCACGCTGGATGAAGCCCGTCGCCTGGCTGAAGATCGACTTTGCGTTGATCTGTTCCACGTGCGCCTCCTTCCGAACACCTCTGTTCTTTCGTCAACTGAACGGAAGAACAATGATACGCTTCCTTCGTGGCATTGCAAGAGAACCTGAACTTGACAGGACTTTGGATTGCAGCTAACTTTGCAATACAAAGAAATGGATGGCTGTCGAAGCGGGAGGCGGCATGGCGGAGCTCCTTGACGTTCGCTGCGTTGCGGCAGGTGGGCCGCCTCGGCGGGAGGCGCGCCGGCGCGTCAGCCGGCACGGGCCGGCGGCCTTGCTGGCGATGTTCGTGCCAGCCGTCCTGTTCCCCGTTGGCCTGGTTCTGCTCCAGCGCGATCCGCGGTTCGCCTGGCTTGCCCGGCCGGGGGACTACCCCTGGGAACTGTGGGCCATCGCGGCCTGCGGCACCCTCGCCTCGCTGGGCGGGGTGGGCGACTGGCTGTTTCACCGCGCCGGGCACACTGTCGTCGGCGCCCGGGAGCACCGCGCGCACGTCCTCGCCCTCGGCGGAGGGGGCGTTCCCTTGTTCGTGCTGATGTCGCTCGCCTCGCTCAGCGCGCGCCCCGCGCGGCTGCTCCTGCCCGTGCTGGTCGTCCTCATCGTCACCGTCGTCCTCGTCTGCTACGACGAGTTCGTGTTCCACCGGCGCTGCGGCCGCTTCGAGTCCCTGGCGCATCGCCTGCTGACGATCGGCAACGGACTGGCGTTCCTCGCCTGGGCCCACTGGTGCTTCGTGCGCGGAGGCACTCATGGCTGACACCGCCCTCTCCCCCGCCACGCTGCTCGCCCGCGCGGCGCAACTCTACGACGCGCCGGGCAGCCCCCTCGCCCCCGCCGCGCGGCGCGCGGCGCGCTCCGGGTTCGCGTCGGGGGCCGCGTGGATGGCCCTCGCGCTCGAAGCCCTTCGTGGCGGGCCCCTGTTGTCGCCTTCGCCGGCGCCCAACTTTCAGTTCCTCGGCCTGGCGAAGTACGGGCTCGCGGGCGGGCTCGCCTTCGTTTGGGCGCTGGCGGCCGTGTGGCTCGACCTCGCCCTCCTCGGCCTGTTCGCGGTCCCGCTCTTCTACGTCATCGAGGCCCAATTCGTCTTTCTCTTCCCCCTGGCCCTCGATGGCCACACGCGCCCGTTTCGCGCCGCCCGGCGCTGGACGGCGCGGGCGGGCGGCACCGTGCGCGTGATGGCCGTCGTCATGCCGATTGCCGCCACGATGCTGGGCGGCGGGCTGGTGGGCCGAGGCTTTGTCCGCTCCTGGTGCCTGGGCTGCCTCGCCGTTTGCGTCTGGTACGAACGCGTCCGCCTGGCCGGCGCCAGGGAAGGCCCGGTTTCGTGAGGGGCCCCATGCTCTCCTTCGAGCTCGGTTCGTTCCGCCCTCTCCGCGTGCGCGTCGAGCGGGCCCGCCTGAACTTGCCCGCCCCCGTCCGCCTGCTCTACGCCAGCGACCTGCACCTCGGCCACTGGTGGACGGCCCCGGTCCCCGGCCACCTGCTCGTCGCCGTGCGGGCCACGCGGCCTGCCGCCGTTTTGCTCGGCGGCGACCTGACCGACAACCTCGCCGCCTTGCCTGCCCTGGGGGCCCTCGTCGCCGAGCTCCGCACGGTCGCATCGGTCTATGCGGTCCCCGGCAATCACGACGAGCGCGTGGGCGTCGGGGCGGTCCGCAAGGCCGTCGTCGAGGCGGGCGGGCATTGGCTGCCGGACCGGCCCGCGGAAGGGGCCGTGCGAATCGACGGCGTACTGTCCCCTTCTTCGGCGGGGCCGCGCATCCTCTGCGCGCATGCCCCCAGCGTTTTCCCCGCGGCGGTGAGGGCCGGCTACGACCTCGTGCTGGCCGGTCACCTGCACGGGGGCCAGTGCGTGCTCGCCACGCGCCGGGGCAGGCAATACCCCGCCGCCTGGTTTCACCGCTGGCACGGGCTGCGCTTCGCGGACCGGGGCGCCACGCTGCTTGTGAGCCGAGGCGCCGCCGACACGTTTCCCCTTCGCTTCAACTGCCCGCGGGAGGTGGTGCTGTGCGAGATCGGTTGAAGGCTGCGGGCATCGGGCCCATCGCGGCCGGGACCTGGATGGTCAGATAACGGACGACCTCACTCCGGCTTGCCGATCTGGTGGTACTGCGCTCTCGTCTCGGGGTTGTCGCGGTAGATGCGCGGCGGGCGCGTCCAGTCCCAGCGCCGGCCCGGCGATTCGGGCAGCGGCACCACTTCATACTCGTTGGCGGCGAACCGATGCCGGAGCGGGAGCAGATAGGGGCCGTTGCCGGTCCAGTCCAGGGGAGGCTGCGGCCTGTCCTTCTCTCTCGTTTCCTGGTGCGGCGCCCGACACTCGTCCAGGTTCGTCACCTTGATCGTGTCGCCGACCTTGACCTTGCCCTCGCGCTGGTACAGCACTTCCTTGACGGTCACTTCCACCGCGCCCTCGGTGCTAGACACCTCGGCCACGACGTCGAGGTCGGAGACGAGGACCTGCGGGCGCGACACGACCAGCGGCTGGCCGGCGCTTACGGGGCGCGTCAAAACCTGATAGCCCAGGTAGCCGATCCAGGCCGCGAACAGGGCCCCGGCGAGCAGCAGGCGCACAGCGGTCGGCTTCATCCGTCTCCTTCGGCCCGTTCCGGCAGTTCGATGCGGTAATCGTGGACCAGCGCCTGGTCCAGATCGTAGATTTCGTGAAAGTCCAGGCGCTTGTCCTTGTCGGTCTTGCTCATCAGGTTGGCCGCGACGAGGTTGAAGACGATCTCGCCGAAGTCGTCGGTGCGCTGGATGCCCCACATGCGGAACACGGTGCGGGCCATCAGCCCGAACTCGCGCAGCGCCAGCTCGCGCACGCCGTCCAGCAGTTGCGGGCCGCTGACGTGGTAGTCCTTTTCGGAGACCGCGTCGGGCGGCGGGCTGCGCCCGAGCATCTTCTGCGTGTGCGCCAGCGCCGCGAACAGAAACTCGTACGCCTCGTAGGCGTAGCGCGGGTCGCTGCGCACCAGTTCGTCCAGCTTCGGGTGGTGCATCGTTCTCTCTATCGGTTCCCGTCACTGCTTACCGCCCAGGCGCGTCAAGACCTCGGCGACCGGAACGGGGATGCGCCGGCCGTCCTCGAACTCGACGAGGACCTTGCGCGCCAGCACCTCCTGGGCCAGCACGCGCCCTTGCCCCTTCGGCGTCACCACGCGCGAGCCGACGGGCGGGAGCTCCGCCTGGAACTCCTCGTAGACGTCCTGCTCGAAGCGCAGACAACACTTGAGCCGGCCACACCTTCCCGAGATCTTCGATGGGTCGAGCGTCGATTTCTGGAGCTTGGCCATCCGCATCGACACCGGCGGCATGGTGCTCATGTGCGTGTTGCAGCAGACTGGCTTGCCGCAGTCGCCGTAGTCGGCTAGCAGCTTCGCCTCGTCGCGCACGCCGATCTGGCGCATCTCGATGCGCACCTGGTGCTCGCGGGCCAGGTCCTTGACCAGGTCGCGAAAATCGACGCGCTTCTCGGCCAGGAAGTAGAAAACGAGGCGCTCGCTGCCGAACAGGTGCTCCACGTCCACCAGCGCCATCTGCAATTTGCGCTGGGCGACGAAGCGCTCGCAGCTCGCCAGCTCCTCCTTTTCCAGTTCCTTCACGCGGTCGCGCTCGGCCCGGTCGCGCTCGGTCAACTTGCGCAGGATGCGCCCGCGCGTCGGCTCGGCGATCAGCCCCAGCGCGTGCGGCGTGGACGGGCAGAGGACCTGGCCGACCTCCAATCCCCGATCGGTGCGCAGCACGACCTCGTCGCCGCGCTCGTAGGGGCCTTCCTCGGGCTCGAACTCGCCCAGGAAGCGCATGGCGCCGTGCCGCACGATCCACGCGTCCGCCATGGCGCCAATCCTCTTACAGGCCGAGGGCCGGGACCGTCCCGGCTCATCAGCCGCCATTCTAAGGCAACGCCGCGGGAAAGGAAGAGAGCCTTGCCAAGGCGAGGTGAATAAAGCGGCGAGCCGCCGGCTTAAAGCCGGCGGCTCGCCCTTCGTTCCGGCTCAATGATTGAACTGGAACGCCTTGGAGTTGATGAGCGCCCACGTGAGGTCCTGCGCCCCCGGGTGGCGCTTATCGACCGGCATCGGGTGCTCGGCGAGCAGCCGATTGAGCCGCGCCAGCTCGGCGTCCTGCGCGCGCACGTGGTCGAGCATGACGGCGCGCTGGGCCGGGGTGCGCCTGGCCGGCTCGACCGCGAAGATGGCGGCGAGGTGCGGTGGCGGGCCGGTCAGCGACAGCGGCAACGGCGACGTCGTCACCGACAGCCGGAACTTGCCGATGTTGTGGTCGCGCCCCGCGAACTGCTGGTCGAGCGTGAAGGTCAGTTCCGACCCACCCGGGCTGTTGATCGGCGCCTTGAGGACCAACAGCGCCGTCTGCGCCTTGCCAAACTGCGGCGAGATCGCCCAGCCGGTCGCGGGGTTGTTGTCGATCAGCCCGCGCACGTCCCAACTCGCCTGCGAGAACGTCGCCTGCGCCGAGGCGAACGGCTGTGCCGTCGGCTTGGCCGAGAGCTTCAGCGGCACCGACGACAGCTTGAGCTCGTTGAGCACGAAGTTGCCGTTGGGCGCTCGCCCCGGCCCCCGGGCCGGCAGGCGGTTGTCCGGCAGCACCTCCAGGCGCACGGCCGTGATCCCGGTCAACTGAGTCTTCGTCTTGATGACGTAGGACTCCGGCCCGGCGTTCTTCCCCGTCACGAAGAGAGAGCCATCGGCCTCCCTGGCGAACGTCGCCCCGACCTTCGACTTCGTATCGACGATCTCGAGCGGCTGCCACACCGTCACCCGGTTCATGCTCGCCTCGAACGCCACCACCTTGGCCGGCAGCGTCTGCTCGTAGGCGGTCAGGGCGGCCCGGTGCTTCTTCGCCTCCACCACGGCCTCGGCGTAGTCCTCCTCGCCGTCCTTGAGCGCCTTGAGGCCCGAGGCCACTTCCGCCTTGGTGGGCGTGCGGCACAGCACGGCCAGGTAGAGCTCCTCGATCACCTTGGCGTCGTTTTTCTCCTTGACGAGGAGCCTGGCGATGCGGTTGTTGGGGTCCTTGATGGCGTCGGCCACGACCGGGCCGTTGGTGAGGGCGAGCACCGGCCCGAGCATCATGCTGCCGGTGCGCTCGCACTCGCATGCGCTCTCGCGGGCCGGCTTGCCGAACAGGTCGAGAAACCCGCCCGGGGCGTCCTCGGCCGAGTCGAGCATCAGCGCCGCCCGCGCCCCCGCCGGCAGGCCCGGCAGGTGGCTCTGCGAGCCCGTCGCCCGGTGGATGGTGTCGTACAGCACCTCGGCGGGGAGCCGCCGGGCGATGGCGTGCGAGTAGTTGACCTGATCGTCGGCGTTCCAGCGGTTGGTCACGACGGAGTGCTGGTAGGTGCGCGACTTGCAGATGGTGCGGATCACGTGCCGCGCGTCGAACCCGCTCTTGACGAACTCTTCGGTGAGCCGATCGAGGAGCTGGGGGTTGGTGGGCGGGTTGCCGGCGCGGATGTCGTCGATCGGCTCGATCAGGCCGACGCCGAGCAGGTAGCCCCACAGGCGATTGACGTAGCTGCGGGCGAAATACTGGTTCTCCTTCGAGGTCATCCACTTGGCGAGCTGCTCGCGCCGCGTCGCCGTCGTGGGGGCGACGTCCTTGTGGGCGTAGGGGAAGGCCGGCGGCACGATGGCGTTGGTCCGCACGTGCTTCACGTCCCCGCCCGCGACGTCGGAGATCACCTCGACGAGGGGCTGGGCGGCCTCGACGTTGGTCCCGCCGATGCGCTGGCCGCGGTAGCGCGGGTCTTCCGCCCGGCCGACGCGGGCGAAGTAGGCCGAGAGCTGATAGTACTGGTCCTGGGTCCAGCGCTCGAAGGGATGGTCGTGGCACTTGTTGCAGTTGAAGCGCACGCCCAGGAAGAGTTGGGTCGTGTTCTCCATCACCGCCTCGGGCGTGCGCAGCACCTTGAAGTAGGACGCCGCGGGGCTATCGATGTTGGAGCCGGAGCCCGTCAGGACCTTGTAGACGAAGCGGTCGTAGGGCGTGTTGGCGGCCACCTCCTTGCGGACGTAGGCCCGGAAGGCGGTGGCGCCCTGCACGCCGAGGAACTTGCGGTTGACCTGGAGCAGGTCGGCCCACTTGTTGGTCCAGTGCTCGACGAACTCCTCGTTGCCGACCAGCCGATCGACCATCTCGTCGCGCTTGATGCGCGTGGCGCGCGTGTCGGCCAGGAAGGCGCGCACCTGCTCCGGCGTGGGCGGCAGGCCGATCAGGTCGAGGTAAACCCGACGAATGAACTCCGAATCGGTGCAGAGGTCGCTCGGCAGCACCTTGACCTGGCGCAACTTGTCGTACGCCAGCGTATCCACGTAGTTGAATTCCGGCACGGCCTTCCACTCGAAGCCGGAGCGGTCGCCCATGACGATGATCGTCGTGGCGGCGTAGGCGCCTTCGTAGCGGGCCATGACGGTCGTCTCGCCACGGCGGACGGCGGTGACGGTGCCCTGGCGATCGACGGTGGCGACCTCGGTGTTGCTGCTGTCGAGGAACGCCTCGGCGCTGACGTCGCGCGTCTTGCCGTCGGTGTAGGTGGCGGTGACGGCGAGCTGCTGCTTCTGGCCGAAGAGCTGGATGACGGCCGTGGTGGGCGTCAGCGCGATCGACTTGACGCGCGGCGCCTTGAGGTCGATCTTGACGCCGTCGCCGATCCACGATTTCAGGAGCTCGTAGTAGGGCTGGCCGGGCTGCACGAGCGCCCCGCCGACGTGGGGGACCGCCCCGGAGGTCTTGAGCAGCATGAGGCTCGTATCGGGGGCGGCCCGGTTGAAGCGCCTCCCCGACAGGTCGTCGGTGAGCGCCCGGTAGTCGAAGAGCGGATCGTAGCCGCGCAGCGATAGCTTGAAGCCGTTCCGGCCCGCCTCGGCGCCGTGGCAAGTGCCGGCGTTGCAGCCCACGCGCGACAGCACGGGCATCACGTCCTGCACGAACCCGACGTCGTACTTGTCGTTCTGCCCCTTGACCGCCACGGGCAGTTCGATCGTCTTGCCTTCGAGGCGCACCTTGAGCGCCGCGCTGCCATCGGCGACCGGCCGCACCAGGCCCTCGGGGGAGAGCTTGACCAGCTTGCCGGGCACGTCGAACTGAACGGCTCGGGTCACGTCGATCTGCTCGCCGCTGGCGAGGTGCGCGGTGACGACGAGCTGGGCGTAGGCGAAGGGATTGTCGAGGTGGATGCGCGCCGGAAACGCCTCGATGCGCGTGAGACGCGCGCCGGCCGGCAGGGGGCTTTTGCCGGCGACCGCGACGGGCCGAACCGGCAGCGGCATGGGCGGGGCGCTGGTGCGGGCGCGATCGACGACGGTCAGCCCGACCGCGAGGGCGGCCACGACCGACAGGGTGAGGGTCAAGCGGGTGCGTATCATGATGCGTGCGGCCTCCAAAGAGGGAATAGCCACAGATGAACACAGATGAACACGGATGGAAGAAATGCGGGAATAGTCCGATCCCTTCCCTCTTCTGGCCTCTTCTGTCTTATCTGTGTTCATCTGTGTTCATCTGTGGCTAATTCTTGAGCGGTTCATCTGTGGCTATTTCTTGAGCGGGACGGGGACGAATTCCTTGACGACCTTGCCGGTGGCGGGGTCGCTGAGGCGGACGACGCCGTCGAAGCCGGCCGAGGCGACTTGCTTGCCGTCGGGGCGGAAGGCGACGGCGTAGACGGCGCCGATGTTTTCGAGTTTGGAGACGAGCTTGCCGTCGTTGGCGTTGTAGACGCGCACCTCGCCCTTGCCGTCGAGGCTGCTGCCGGCGACGAACTGCGTACCGTCCTTGTTGAAGGCCAGCGCGAAGATGCGGCCCGGCATGCCGGGGAACTGGCGGACCTTGTTGGCGTCGTCGCCGATGACGCGCTGCACCGTCCGATGGATCTTGTAGATGCGCGGCACGCCATCGGAGCCCGCCATCACCACCTCGTCGTAGACGTGCATGGCGTTATCGACGCCCTTCACCTGGGTCTGCTTGGGCAGGGGCCGTCGCGCCAGGGCGAGCAGCCCGCCCTTGAGGGCGCCGGGGGTGATGGAGGTGACGTTATCGACGAAGCGCTGGGTGGCAACGTGGGTGAGCTTCATCGACATGTCGCGGCTGATGGAGACGACGTGCAGGCCGTCCTGCGAAAAGGCGGTGCCGAGCACCCAGTCGGAGTGGGCACCCTGGAAGAGGACCTGCTTGCCGGTGTCGGACTCGATGGCACGGACGCTGTTGTCGGCGCAGCCGAAGGCGATCTTGCTGCCATCGGGCGACCAGCTCACGCCGTAGAGGGTGTCGAAGGTGACGGCGACGGAGTGCTTGAGGCGCTTCTTGGCGACGTCCCAGACCTGGACCTCGCCGAATCGGCCGGGCGAGCCCCCGGCGACGGCGAGCAACTTGCCGTCGGGCGAGAAGGCGACCGACTGAACGCGCTCGGACAGGCCAACCAGGCGGGCGACGAGGCCAGAGCCGTCGGCCTTGTGGAGTAGGGCCTCGTGATAGCCGGCGACGGCGAGGAGCGTGCCGTCGGGCGAGTAGTCGAGGGAGGGGAGAACAGGCGGGAGCTTGTAGACGGGCGGGTTTTTGGCGTCGATGGCGACGCGGGACGATTTGGGGGTGTCGTCCTTGGCGCCCTCGTTGATCCAGCGCTTGATGAGGTCGATCTCCGCCGCGGCGAGCGGGGGCTTGCCCTTGGGCATGGCGGCGCGCTTGCCATTTTGGGGGAGGAGCTGTTCGACGAGGTAGCTCTTGGCGGCGTTGCCGGGCACGACGCCGGGCAGGGCGTGATCGCCGACCTTGAGGAGGTCGGCGTGGCTGGTCATGACGTAGCCGCCCTGCGGCTTGGCGGGCTGATGGCAGCCCTGGCAGTGCTGTTGAAAGAGTCGGCGGACGTTGCGGTGGTAGCTGACGGGGCCGACGTCCTTGGCCTTGCCGGCAGGCTCGGCGGCGCGAGCGGGCAGGGCGAGGGCGAGGGAAGCGAGAGCAGCGCCGGCGAGGAACAAGGGTCGCAGCGGAATCATTGGGAAGCAACCTCGCGGGAGGGTGAGGCAGGAGCGCCCTTCACGATAGCAGGGAGGGTAGGGCGGGGGCAAAGGTTTTCCGGGCCGTGGGCGCTGGCCCCGCGGAAAGTGGTTGCGGGGAGGGCGGTGGTTAGAAGGGTCATTGTGACAGGTGAGGCGCGGGGAGGCAAGGGTTTTGTGAGGGAGAAAGCGGGAAAGCTTCGGTTCCTGGGACAGCACACACCATTTGTAACCAAACGGAAAGTCTGCACCCAAACGACCTCGCTGCAACCTTTCGGCGCATCCTCGGACGGGCCATCGCGTTGGGCGCTGTCGCTGATGCGGTCGCGGCTGCAACCTTTCGGGCCTGACCGCGCAACCGGAGGCCCGAACGGTGCCTTTTGCTCCACCCGGCCGACCGCTGCGACGGCCACGCAGTCACCTGCTCACCAGGGCGGCAGGGTGGCGGGTTGCTACGAGAACGCAAGTCGTTGCCAGGGCACGGCCTACACCAGGGAAAAAGGTCACGTGGCCACCTGGCCACGGGGCGGAGGGGGGCCATTGTCGGGCAAAGGCCGTAACTCGGCTCGTGGCAGCGCTGTCCCGGCGGGATGCCGGGGGCGGCATGAGGTGCCGCCCCCTTCAACGCCCGCCGTCAAGCCGTTGGCCTGCCGGGGCCATCTTGCCCGCCTGGGGTCGTCGAGGCGCCAGGTGGCTCAACACCTTGGCGCCTGTGGTCGTGCCCCACTCCGGCGGCCACGGCGCGGGGGAGACGACCTCCGCGCGGCCATGCTTCGCCGGCTCGAGCAGCGTGCGGCCGCGCCCACAGGGGCCTTCGATGCCGCGGGCGAAGGGGGGAGGCCGAAGCCGCGAGCGTCTGCCCACTCGACGCTCCCCTCGCACAGCCCCACGGCCCGCGTGGCGGGCGCCGAGCTCGCGCAGGCCGGGGACACGATCTCCACGGTGTAATTGTTGGCCGATCCGACGTCCACTTCGCGGAAGCCGAGCACCCGCGTGTCGGGCTCCGAATTACAACCGTGCAGACACCAGTTGAAACTCGTGGCGGGCACGCAGGTCTGGAAGGGGCCGGACCAGGCCGTCACCTGGTCGTCGGTCTCCGCGTAGTAGTAGAAGTTGCTGCTCGAGGAGGCCTGCAGGTCGTCCCCGTAGACCACCTTCGTCTCGCCCGGGGCCAGTTGCCACCAGCCCGCCGTCTCCCACGACCCACTCTCCGCACACCCACTCGGGGAGTGCCACTGGAACACGACGAGCACCGACTTCGAGGTGCTGTTCGTGAACTGAAACCAGGCGTTGGCCTCGGAGGCATCCACGGCCACGAGGCCCAGCGCCGCCGCCACCGCCAGGACACATTTCTTCACCATAAGCCACCCTCCTGCGTCGATCGCGATGTTTGCTTTCGTAACACGTCCCCAAATCGACCACGCCGGCCCGCCCGGCCTACTTGGCTTTCTTGGCCTTCCCGCGGGCGACGCGCGGGTGGACCGCCTTGGTGGCTTCCGCCAGCCCCGCCTTCGGGGCCACCTTCTTGGGCAGGGCCTCTTTGGCGGCCTTCTTCAAGGAGGCGGTGCGCCGCGGGCCTTTGCCCGCGGTCTTCGCGACGTCCTTGATTGCGCCGGGCTTGTGGCTCTCCTTTTTGTGCACGGCCTTCGCCTTGGCCTTGGCCACGTCCTGGCCCTCCCCGGGGGCCTGGGACAACACCAGACAAACCAGCGCGATCCCCCCCAGGGAAGCGCTCCGCACGCAACGGCTCATTTCACGGTCCTCCGATAGATGGGCTCACCACGTTCAACAACCTCGGCCGGGTGTGGCAGTTCCTGCGAAGCGCACGAAGCGCCCCTTGCCGGTCCCGTCCAAGACAACACGAAATGGCTCAATCCGCTGACCTGGCTCGGCCGCTGACAGTTGGGCAGCAGGCCGGGTTGCTGCCCCGGTAGCGTTTTCGCGCCCACCGACTTCAGGCAACGGCCTGCGTCGCCCCCGACGCGTTGCGTCGAGCACGTGAAGGTCAACAAGTCCAGGCCTGAGACGATGCGGAGAACGGATTACGGGGGCCTCCTTTCCCAGAGAACGCTGCTGAATCGGGCCTTCGGGCCTCGAGTGGGTCGGGCGGACGAGACGAACGAAAAACCCGACCCTCTCGCCCAGGGCCCACGTGATTGCGGCGAGAGATGTCGGGTTGAGCAAGCATTTACTGTGCCACCGGCCAAGCCTCCCCCAAGCAAAACGGGGAACGAAATCCCGTCGAGCAGGGCCCAGGGGGCAACCGTCGCCTGGGGCTCGCGGGGCCTGCCTGGAGCGATGTCGGCCAGGGTCGCCCCAAGCTGCTTCGGGCTCTTTGGCGGGCGCCGTGCTCTGTAGCCTTCCCCGCGTCGAGCAGCAACGTGCCCGAACGGTGTGGCCCCTCCAGGTTGAAAGGACGGAGCAGCGCCTGGGCACGCGGGGCGCCTGTTCGACGGCGCCCGCGCGAACACGGTCCGGGGCCGCGTGTCGGTACTGGCAGCCCGCCGGAGGAAGCCACCCATGCCGACAGACGGTGCCAGCGCCTCGCGCCTGGTGGTCCAGCGGGCCTGCGAGGCCCGCGCCCGCCAGGGGGGCGCGCGTCAGCTCCGGCTCCTGATGGCCGCCTGCGCCCGCCGCGTCCAGCACCTGGTGCCCTGGCCCGCGCTGCGCGAGCTCATCGGCCTGGCGGAGCGGGCCGCGGACGGGAAGGCCTCGCCCCTGGCCCTGCGGCACGAACACGAACGGGGCGCCGCGCTCGAGCAGCTCGAGCAGGGCCACGACGCCGACGCCTCCGCGTCGCTGGCGGCCCACGTCTGCTTGTGGGCGGTGACGCCGAAACTGTCCTGGCACCTGGCCGGCGCCAGCCTCGCCGCCGGCTGGCACGCCGAGTGGCGGGCCGGCCTCGCGGAAGACGACTCGCTGCCGCCCAGGGGCCGGCGTGCCCGCCGCCGGCGGGCCCAGGCGGCCTGGCTCGCCCTCCTCGACGACCTCTTCCCGGGGCCCGCGCCCGCCTTCGCCCTCGAAGCCGGCTGGCGGACGCCGACGGTCGATGCCCTGATCGCGAACGTCCACGACGAGGGCGACTATTCGCTGGCGCCGATCCTGGCCGACGCCCTGGAGGACGCCGGCTGCTCCTGCGTGGCCCTGCTCGAACACCTGCGCTGGCACCCGGCCCACGTCCGCGGCTGCTGGGCGGTGGAGCGGTTGCTCGGCCGCCGGTGACGCGGCGCCGATTCGTAGGCCCCGATCCCAGTGCCGGCGATGTCGTTCCTCTCCCGGCCCCGGCGGGCCGCCCGAGGCGTCATCGCTCGCGACGTCCACACAAGCGCCCCAGCGGGGGCGAGGCCGGCTACGGCTCACGACCTCGACGGAACTGCCCTCGCTGCCCCCAACTCCCTCGCCCGCGCTGTACTTCCGGCACCGCCTCGTGGCCGGGTAGGTAGACGACCACGGGCGTGAGCCAAGTCGAATAGGTGACGGCAACGCCTCGCGCGAGAACGCTTGTCTTGCCGGAACTCAGGACGGACAATAGCGGTTGATGACGTTGCCCTCGAAAACCAGCCCAGGGAACCGTCCAGGATGTTTCGGCGGTCAGGAGCGCTGTCTCGGGACAACGCGGCCTGGTGGGGATCGCCCTGGAACAAACGACTCCCAACGGCAAACCGACAACCCAAGGCACGGAATCGACCGATGACGTCTTCCTGTCCCCCGGAGGAAAAGCTTCGGCGGCTGTTGGCCGACCGGCTGAGCGGCGCGGAAGCAGAGGCCGTGGAGGGCCATGCGCAGGCGTGCGCCGCCTGCCAGCAAACGCTCCGCCGTCTGGAGCGGCGCCTCCCCGGTCCACCACAGCTCCCCCCAATCACCGTCGATCTGCCGAACGAGACGCCTGCGCCAGGCGCGCCCGGCGACGCCACGATTGCCCCGGAGGTCGCGCGCGGCGAACCGTCAGCCCTGGTGGAGGGGCTGCCCGCCGACCTGACGCACCATCCGCGCTACCGCGTGACGCGCCTGCTCGGGGAGGGTGGCATGGGCGCCGTCTACCTGGCCGAACACCGCCTGATGGGCCGGCTGGTAGCGCTGAAGGTTATTCACCCGCAGTACACGTCGAACGCGGGCGCCGTCGAACGCTTCCGCCGTGAAGTTCACTCCGCAGCCCGGCTGGACCACCCGCACATCGTGCGGGCCTACGACGCCGAGCAGGCCGGACAGACGCACTTCCTCGTCATGGAGTATGTCAAGGGAACCACGCTCACGGAACACCTGAAGCAGAACGGGCCGCTGCCCGCAGCCGAGGCGTGCTCCTACGCCCGGCAGACGGCCCTGGGCTTGCAGCATGCCCACGAAAACGGCATGGTCCACCGCGACGTCAAGCCGGACAACCTGATGCTGCTGAGCGACGGCACGGTGAAGATCCTTGACTTCGGCCTGGCCCGCCTGGGGCTCGCGGCCGACGTGACTCCGGATGGCTTAGCGCCGTCCGGCACCGGACCAGGGCAACTGACCGCGGCGGGCAGCGCGATGGGCACGCCCGATTACATCGCGCCGGAGCAGGCGACCGATGCGGGTGCGGCCGACATCCGGGCCGACCTCTACTCGCTGGGCTGCACCCTGTACCAGTTACTGTCCGGGCGAGTGCCCTTCCCCGACGGCAGCGTGCTGGACAAGTTCGTCGCCCACCTCGAGCGGCAGCCGGTGCCACTGACGAGGTTGCGGGCCGGCCTGCCGCCGGGCCTTGCGGGGGCGGTGGCCAAGCTGATGGCCAAGAGGCCGGCCGACCGCTACCAGACGCCGGCCGAGGCCGCTGCCGCCCTGGCCCCTTTCGCCACCTCCCCTCGCAAGCGGCGATCGGCGCTGCGCCTGGCCCTGGTGGCAGTGGCCGGCTGCGTCGCCCTGGGCCTGGTCGTTTTCGCCGCTCGGTTCGCCATGTCCCCCGCGCCGAAGGAGGACCTGCCGACGTCCGTACCGCCCGCGGAGCCGCCGTTCGCCCTTCCCGACCCGACCGAGCTAGCCGCTCGCCCCAGCGCGGCGGACGCTTTCCAGCGCGCGGCCCTGTCACCGGACGCGCTGGCGTCCGCCGGCGGGGGCGACCCGTCGAAGGCGCCCGCGGAACTCGTCGCTGTCTTCGGCGAGCCACGCTGGCGGCTCAGCGGCATCAGCGGGCTCCCTAGCTGGGCCCCCGACGGAAAGCGAGTTGCGGCCCCCAGCGGCCACGACGTCCGCGTCTTCAACGCCGAAGGCCGGCTCGTCCGGCAGCTTGTCGGGCACACCTCCACGCTCATCGACACTCGCTTCAGTTCCGACGGCAAGCGCCTGGCCACAACTGGCTCCGACCGGACGGTGCGGTTGTGGGAGGTGGACACAGGCAGGCTCCGCTTCTGCCGCGGCGGGTTTCAGAACACCACCTGGGGGGTGGCCTTCTCTGCCGACGGCTCGGCCCTCGTCGTAAGCAGCGAGGACGGTACGGCCCGCGTATGGGACACTTCCACGGGCCAGGGACCAGTCGCGCTGCGGGGGGCCGGCCGGGCGCTCTTTGGCGTTGCCTTCACGCCCAACGGAAAGACGGTAGTGGCCGGCTGCGCAGACGGCCGCATCCTGTTCTGGTCGGCGAAGACAGGCCAGCTGCAACGCTCTCTGCGGCACGACGTCGCTGCGCCCGCGGACGCCCCTGGCCACGTGGCCATCGCCTTGAGCCCGGATGGGGGCCAACTTGCCACCGGGACCGACAAGCTGGTCCGCCTCTGGGACCTGGTCAACGACGTCCCCCGTCCGAAGTGGTCCGGGGCGGCCGGTGCCGCCGGACTGCTTGCTTTCAGCCCCGATGGCGCATCGCTCTGGACGGCGGCCCACTATGCCAAGGCAACCCCGGCGGGGGCCGCCCACGTCGCCGTGCGCTGGGACGCCCGTACCGGCGAGGAGCGAGCTCGCCTGCCGCTTGGCACCCAGGGCGACTGGCTCGCCTGGCGCCTCAGCCCCGACGGCAAGACGCTCGCCGGCGGCTCCGTCACGGAAGACGGCTTCGTCCGTCTGGTCGATACCGGCACGGGCAAACTGCGTAACCGGCCGGCCGGCCACACCGCCGGCGTCGGCTCCGTCGCCTTCAGCCCCGACGGAAAGTGGCTCGCCTCGGCCGGCAATGACCGCTCGGTCCGCGTCTGGGACCTGACCTCGGGGAAAGAACGACGTCATCCGACGGGCCACGAAAGCTCTGTTCTCGCGGCCTCCTTCAGCCCGGACGGCCGCACCCTGGCGAGCGGCAGTTGGGACCAAACGGTTCGCCTGTGGGGGGCGGAAAGCGGCGCGCTGCTCGCCACCCTGCCACACCCCACTCCCATGAATGGGCTCGGCTTCTCCCCGGACAGCAGGCGGTTGGCGACGATCGGTTGGGACGGCAAGGCCCGCATCTGGGACGTGGGGGGCCGGTCCATCGTCCGCGTCACGGAGGGGCACGGCGGCCACGGGGGCACCGAGGCTCGCTTCGACCGGACCGGCCGGCGGATCGCGACTACCGGTGACGACGGGACGCTCCGCGTCTGGGAAGCCAGGACGGAGCGCCTGGAACGGACCTTCCGCGGTCACCGAAGTCCCTCCGGCCGCGGGCGCGTCACTGGCCTGGCTGTGCTGTCGGACAACCGCCTCCTGGCCTCCTCCGGCGACGACGGCACGGTCCAGCTATGGCCCTGGGAGCAGGACGGGCCGGGCACCGTCGTGCTCAGGACGGGGAACACCCTTCGTTGCGTCGCCGCCGGGCCGGACGGACGGTTACTGGCCGCCTGCGGGATTGACGGCAACCTCTACCTCTGCGACCGGGGCTCGACCGCGCGTCGGCAGCGGGCCTGGCGGCTGTTCGGCATGGGAGGGGGCTACTTGCACTGCGTCGCGTTCAGCCCGGAGGGCCGCTACCTCGCGACGGCCAACCCCGACGGCACCGTCTACCTCCTCCGACTCGCCGTCCGCGGGAAGGTGCCCGAGGTTCGGGAGCTTCCCGACAACATGATCGAGGAACGTTCCTTCGAGGGCCACAGGGCCCTGTGGGTCAACGGCGTCGCCCTGTCTGCCGATGGCAAGGTCGCCTGGACGGTCGGCGCGGACAAGGCGCTGCGTGCCTGGCGAGTCGCCGACGGTCGTCAGGTCCGCGAGTTGCCCCACCCGGCGCCCATCCAGAACGTCGCCCTCGCCCCCAATGGGAAGGCGGCGGTGACCGCCGGGCACGACGGCCGGCTGCGGCGCTGGGACCTCGACGGCCCTGGCGGTCCGCAAACCTGGGAGGGCCACACGGCCCGCGCCGAAGGGCTCGCCTGGTCTCCTGACGGTCGGTTGGTCGTCTCCGGCTCCTTCGACACGACGGTGCGGGTATGGGAGGCCGTCAGCGGCAAGCCGCTCAAGGTCCTGCGCGGGCACGCGGGCGAGGTCTTTTCGGTGGCGATCCACAAAGACAGCCGGCGGGCGCTGTCGTCCGGAAGTGAGGGGACGGTGCGCCTCTGGGACCTGAACACGGGGGCCACCCTCAAGACCTGGAAGTACCAGCCGCTGT
This sequence comes from Gemmatales bacterium, assembly GCA_038239195.1. Lineage (GTDB taxonomy): Bacteria > Planctomycetota > Planctomycetia > Gemmatales > Gemmataceae > JBBSEZ01. The sequence goes on along the minus strand of JBBSEZ010000008.1, from coordinate 41,672 downwards.
CGCAGTGCAGCCCAGCCGTCTGCTTCGCTCCGGACGGCCGGCGCGCGGCCTGGGGGGCCGGCGACGGGACGGTTCGCGTCCACGACGTCGAAGCCGACCGCGAGTTGCTCCAACTGGAGTGTGGCCCCCTGTGGACGCGGGCGCTGGCGTTCTCGCCCGACGGCAAGCGGCTGCTTGGCGGCGGGTTCGCGGGCTCGACGGACGGCACCCTCACGCTTTGGGACACATCCACCGGCCGCAGGCTGGACGGCGTCCGCCTGTGCGGCGGCGTGAACGGCATTGCCTTCGCGCCGGACGGCCGGCGAGTTGTCAGCGTGGCCGACGACGCCCGCGCCCGTGTCTGGCGGCTCTCGCCTTGAGCGTGGAACTGATTGGGGTGCCCTCCGGGCCCACGTTGTCCGCCGCTCGCCCGTCTCGACGCCCCTTGGTCAGCCCCAGCAGGCACGGCAGGAGGCCCTCGCCCCCGAGATGGCCCGGGAAGGAGCGCACGCGCCCCGGGGATTGCGGCCGACCGGATAGGGGGCGGGGATGAACCAGAAGTATCCAAATTCACGCACGCGCCTCGGACAAGCGCTGACCCCGAACGGAACGTTCGCATAGAATGCCGGTTCGGAAGTCGATGGAACAGTCTGCCGGCGCCTTCCCAGGCGATCGAGAACCCAGGCGAGCAGAGGAGAGGGCCATGTCCGAGTCGGAAAAGCTGCTGCTCGAGGTCCTCAAAGAGCGCTCGTTCAAGTTCGGGCGTCGGTGTTCGCGATCCGCGATTTTGGGGTGGAGGTGGACGTCCGCGGGCTGGGGGGACTGGCTTCTCGCTGAGGGTGGCTGGCTCTCGGCAAGGGCCGGTCGCGGTGGTGGGGGAGGGCCGGCGGAAGTTCGCGCCCGGTCAGGCGACTGAGACGGAGAGTGTTTCCCACGGTCGAGAGCGTCAGCCTTCTGCCGGAGGATCGGCAGCCCCTTTCGGCGTTGCGCCTCCGCTACCAGGCTGCGGCGCCGGCGTGGCCGTGGGCCGCCACGACCTCGCGGGGAAAGGGACATCGCCCGGCGGGCTCAGTCGCCCGGCCTCGATGCCCTCGCGCAGAAGACGCAAGTCGTTCTCGTAGCGCCGCCGCGCCGAGTGCCAGTCCGGGTAGATGAAGGCGCTCAACCGGCGCTTGCGGCCGCAGTGTCGCATCCCGGAGACGGTCGCCATCGTGTCGCGGTGGTGAACGCACACCACCGACGGAAGCCCGTCGTCGCGGCAGCAGTTGAACTGCCGGTCGCGCTGTCGGTCGAAGAACGCCTCCGACGCTCCCCCCTGGAGGAACTCCGCCGGGCTCCTTTCCTCCCACCGGCGGACCTCCTCGTCGAAGCGCTCGAAGTACGGACGGTCCACGATTGCCAGGTCGAGGTCGGACGAGTCCGACATGGCAGTCCAGACCTTGTCCCGTGGGGCGATGCTGAAGCCGATCTGACAACTCCCGCGCAGGTAGAGGTTCTTCGGGTGAATCCCGGTCCGCTCCGCCAAGGCCTCGATGAAGTCGCAATAGTGCGCGTATTCCGCGAACGGGCAGGGCGTCCCAACCATCAGGTAGCCGTTGACCAGCCGCCGAGGGCTCTCCAGCACCATCTGGTACAGTCCCTTCGGCGCCCAGAGGATGTGTCCTTGCTCGTCGAACTTCATGGGGGGCTACATCCCATCGACCACGACCAGGGGCTGGTTGTACTGGCCCTCGGCGACGAACATCGGCTCGTTGAAGCGAAGGCGAACCCGGTTGTGGCAGCGGGGGCAACGGAACAGGTCGCCCGCGATTCGCGTGTAGAGCTGCCGGGGAACTTCGTGGCAGCAGACCGGGCAGGGGGAGATGTCCCGGACCCCGCAGTTCGGGCAGACCGGCGGCAGGGTCGGCCCAGCGACGTTGCCGCAGTTCTGGCACGCCTGTCCCAGTGCCTCGTGGGCCTCCCTCGCCTCGACGCGGCCGTCGTAGCCATGCTCCCGCAACACCCTGGCAACCTCGTCCGGAAATTGCGTCGAGAACTCGAAGTAGGCCTGGCCCTGCTCGTCGCGGTGCGTGCCTTGCAACGGGCTGTCCGGGTCGATTTCCACGGGTGAATGGGCCCACAGGTCGCGGCGAAGGTCGGCCGCGATGCGGAGGTCGTCCGCCCGTCCCCCCGTCGGCCTGACGGTGATTCACATTCGCATGGCTCGATTCCTGTGTCCTGGGTGCTTTGTAGAAATTGTATCCGAAGTTCGGGCACGGCTCAACGAGACCGAACCGACCGGGCTCGATCCCGCCCTCTCGGCAGTGCTGCATCGCCTGGCAACGAGCCGCAGGGGGCAGGCCGCGAAACGGTCAACGCTTCGCGCCCGGCCTCCTATCCAACCGCTCCAGCGCCGCTTTCGCCTCCTGCGTCAGCAACGCCGCGGTGTGCCCGCCCGCCAATCGGCCGAGCAGCCGCCGCGCCCGCGCCGCCCCCAAGTGCTCCAGCACCCACACGGCCCGCACCTCGCGCAGCCGCCCCGGCGACCGCGTATGCAGTCCCCGCAGGAGCCGCTTGACCCGCAGCCGATCCTCGATGCAATCCGCCCCCCGCACGGCCCCCGCCAGCGCCGGCCGCGCCGCCTCGCCCGCCTCGGCCAGCGCGACCTCGGCGCCCAAGCGAACGGCCAGTTCGTCGCTCCCCAGCCCCTTCACCAGTCGGCCGAGCCGGGCGCGCCCGACGACCGGCGCCGGCCGCAGGTGCGCTTCCAGGAGCGTCAGCGCGGCCTTCTCGTCCGAGGCCAGCCGGCACGCCGCCGCGTGCGCCCGCGCCGCGTCCCGGTCGGCCAGGTTCGCCCACGAGTGCGCTTCGCTGCCCCGCGCACCTGGCGGGGCGTGGTACAACCGCCGCAGGTCCCAGATCAGGATCGAGCCGTCGTCATCGCAGCCCGTCGCCACCGTCCTCCCGTCGGGGGCGAAGGCCACCGTGGAAAGCCCTCGGGGGAAGCGATACACCACCTCCCCGCTGGCCGTCTCGTGCAGGTAGAGCGCTTCCAGCGAAGGCTCCAGGACCAGCACGGTCCCGAAGGGCATCTCCCGGAATCGGCCGCTGCCTCGGACGAGGAATCGGCCGTCCGGCGACACGGCCCGCGGCCCGGTCGGCCCGCGGCCTTCGAGTGCCTCCCGCGCATCGGGAGGGAACCGCGCCCCTTCCGCCCGCCTCGCCACGTCCCAGACCTGGAGCCCCGACCCCGACCCCCCAACGGCAAAGAACCCCTCCCCGACCGTAAACAGCCTCTTGCCGTCCGGCGCGAAGCTCGCGCATCGAACGCACCACCCGCGCCCCTCCTTGCTCCAGAGGGAGCCGTCGCCGCCCAGCCCCCCGAGGTCTTCGCCCCCAGGCAGGCCCCACAGTCGGGCGTGCGGCCCCCGGTCCCCTGTCGCGAGCGCCCGCCCGTCTGGCGCGAAGGCGAGCCAGCTTATTGCGTTGATCTCCTTCCTCGGCGTGATCGCGCACAGGATCTTGGCCGTGGACACGTCCCACACGCGCACGGCCCCTCTCTCGTCTCTCGAAGCCAACGCCCTACCCTCGGGCGCGAAGGCCAGTTCGTCCACACGCTTCTCGTGGCCGCTCAACTGCCGCAACAATTTCCCGGTGCGAACGTCATGCAGCCGGATCGTTTTGCCCGGCACCGTCTTGCCGTCCGGGCTGATGGCGAGCGCGCGCGACCGCTGCCGGGCCGGCAGCGCCCAGTGTCGAAGATCCTTACCACTCGCCACGTCCCAGGCGCGCAGGGCGTCGTCGGCGCCGGCGGAGACCAGGCGCCGGCCGTCCGGCGACAGGGCCAGGTCGCGGACGGTGTCCCCGTGGCCGACGAGCCAGCGCACGAACTTGCCGCTCGCCGCGTCCCACAGGCCGATGCGGTTGTCCGCCGGCCGGTCGCGCGGCGCCTCCCACGACATGCGGGCCGCCGCGGGGGGCACGCGGTTGTCCGCCCCGGCCAGCAGCCTGCCGTCGGCCGAAACCGCCCTCGGGGAACGCGCGGGCACCCGGAAGCGCCCGCGCTCCCGGCCATCGGCGGCGTCCCACCACGACACGGCACCGTCCCGGCCGGCGCAGACCAGCGCCCGCCCGTCGGGGGAGAAGGCGAGCGCTTCGGTGGGGGCGCCCGGACAGAGGCGCGCGGTGCCCAGCCGGGCGACGGCGCCTGGCGGGGGGCCGTAGCGATCGACGCGGGCTGGTCTCGCTGGCGGCGCGGCGCCGTGGCCGCTCGTCCCGAGTGCCAGCACAAGCGGCAGGCAGGCGAGCACGACCAGGCTGCGGCGGATTGCGGTCACTGGCGCCCCTCCGGATGAAACAACCGTGCGCGTGAGGCTTGCTCAAGGTAACCCGCTGCGTGGTGGCGGTCCAGTCCGGAGAAGGATTGGCCTCGAGTTGCGCGAGGCGAACCTCACTTCGATGCCTCCATGCGCTCCAGGCACGCGCGGGCCTCCTCCGCGAATAGGCTCCCTCGGCCCCTCGGGCCAGCCCCGCAACCAGGCGCCGGGCCGGCGCCGTGCCCAGGCTTTCGAGCAGCCCCAGCGCCCGAAACTCGCGCAAGCGCCGCGGGGGCCTCCGCCCCGCTGCTGGTGTCGGGAGGGCCGGGGAACACCGCAAAGCAAGGTCCGCCCGTCTGGGGAGAGGGAAAGGGCGAAAACGTCTTCCACGTTCCCCGTGGGCCGGCGACGCAGCGAAAAGGCGCGTGGGGATCGGCTGCCTGCGACGTCGTGAAGGCGGCCCCACGAACCACCGAGTCACGCGGTCGGCAGCGGGCGACGGGGGCGGGTTGCTCCAGCCATGCAAGTCGTTGCCAAATTCCCTCTTGCGCCATCGGGGATCCGGAACCGGACACGCTCTTGCGTCGAGGGAAACGGAGGTCGCTCTCGGCAACGGGCGGTGCCATGACGTGGATGCGGCGAGGGTGCCGATCTTGCCAGATAGCGAGTATGCGGGGAGAAAGGGCCGGGCGGCTCGCGTCTCCTGGACGCCCTCGACCACTTCTCGGATGGCGCTGCCATCATTTTTCCAGTTGCTGATACAGCGGCAGGTGCCGGTAGTAGACCTCGAGCATCAGCAGCCGCAGCGCCGTCGCGTAGAGCCTGCCGCCGGGCTTCTCGCGGCCGTCGATCGGCTTCCAGCTCCCCGCCAGCGCTCCGCGCGCCTCCTGCGTGGACACGAGCTGGTCGCGCAGCTTGTCGTTCCAGGCCTGCCAGTGCTTGCCCTGCACGTGGTACATCACCTGCGTGGCGTGATACCAGTAGTAGGACGATTCGGCACCTTGCCGGGGGAGGTGCTTGAGCAGATAGTCGGTGCCGGCGCGCATGCGCGGGTCGTCCCGGCGGGCGCCCAGGTACTGGAGACACAGGAGGCCCTGGGCCGTCATCGCCGGGGTCGGCGACGCCGATTGGTAGCCGAACAGGCCGCCCACCGGGCGGTTCGCCTCCACTGACGCCAGCCAGCGTTTGATCCCGTCGAACGCCTTGGGCGGCACCGACAGCCCGGCCATCTCGCCGCTCTTGAGGGCCATCAACTGCCAGCCGACGACCGACGTGTCGGCCGGCTCGTTGGGCTTGTAGCGCCACCCGCCGGTGGGGCCGTGCTGGGCCTTGACGATGTAGTCGAGCGCCTTCTGGGCCGGCCCGCGCAACTTCGCGTCCCGGGTCATGCCGTAGGCCTCGCACAGCGCGATCGACGCCATGGCGTGGCCGTACATCGGCCGGCCGTCTTCCCGGGCCAGCCAGGAGCCGTCCGGCCGCTGCTGCGTCACGAGCCAGTGCAGCGCCCGCGCCACCGTCTGCTTGTGCTTGCCCGCCGCGTTCGTGTGCCCGGCGCCGAGGAAGGGCAACAGCGCCAGGCCGGTCCCGGCCGGCGCCGAATTCACCGAGCCCGCGTCGGCGCAGCGCGGGTGCTTGCAGTTGGCGTGGAACTGGTTCAGGCTCCAACTGCCGTCGGCGCTTTGATGGGCCGCCAGCCAGTCGAGGCCGCGCTCCACCGCCGCCTCCGACGCTTTGGTGCCGCCATACCGCGCCACGGAGCGCTCCCGCTCCTCCTTCTGCCGGAGGACGAGCGGCGCCTGCGCGACGACCTTGTCCTCGACCTCGACGGCCCGGTCGGCGCGGGCAGACATGCGCGGCAGGCGGTCGGTCACGGGCTTGAAGGTCGGCGTCGCGGCGAACCGCTTGGGGCTCGGAAGGGGAACCTTGGCCGGTTGTCGCAACGGCAGGCGTGGCCCGGTCTTCTCTTCCGGCGTTCGACCGGGGAACTGCGGCGGGACGAGCCTGGGCAGCGTCCCGCCGGCCCTCGGGGGCCCGTCCGCCGGCAGCGCTTCGGGCTTCAGGTCCGCGTTGGGCTCGCGGGGCGCCACCAGGGCGACAGGGCCCGGCTGCCGGCGCCCGGTCAGCGCGGCAGGTGGCTTTTCCACCTCGCGCATCCGGGGCCGATCGGCCCCTTCCGGGCGGAGGTCGGCCGGGCGGGGCCGCTTCAACTCCGGAAGGCGGAGAGGCTCCGTCCCGCCCGGGACCGGAGGGACCGCCTCCTGGCGCGCCAGGACGACCGGGCGGCCCGCGACGGGCCTCTCTCGGGGCATGGCTTCGGGCGGGGGCAGCTCCGGCGCCTCGAGCGCGATTTCGGCAGGCTTCAGGGCGTGGCGGACTGCGCGGCGCTCGATCTCCAGCGGCCGGCGGACGATCTCCGGCTCTCGCGCAGGCACGAACAGCACCCGCTCTGGCGGGAGGCTGCGGACGGCGTGCAGGGGGATGGTGGGCAGGAGCGGGTCCGTGTCGTCCGGCACGTGGACAGGGGCTGGGGGCTGGCGAACGAGGGGGGGCGTAGTCACGTTCTCCGCCTGCGGGGCCTCCACTTTTTCGTAGGCGGGACGTTCGTCAGGACGGGCCGGCCTCGGTTCGTCGTCGGCCAGCCGAGCGGCCTGGCCGACCCGGATGGTCTCCGCGTGCTCGACGACCGCGCGGGCCAGGGGCACGGCCCCCAGCGAGAGCATCAGCAGGCTGTGGGCGAGCAGGCTGGCGGCGAAGAACCGCGCCGCCGAGGCCCTGGCGACGACCCACCCGCGGCCGGCCCACGCGACGCCCAGCACGGCCGCGAACGCGAGGACGAACGCCAGCGCCTGCCACCCGAACGCCGAGATGGCCTGCCAGCGGCTTGTGTCCCAGGTCGTCACGCTCTGGAGCTGGCCGGTGTCGGCGCGCGTGACGACGTGCTCGACCGGAACGGGCATCGCCCACGCGGCCATGCCGATCACCAGGAGCAGGCCGAGGAGGGCGGGCGCGTACCAGGAGGCGAGGATTCGTCGCAGGACGGCCCGGTCATCGCGAGGGAGGGGGGGGCTCGTGCTCACGGTTGTCACTCCTTGGGCGGCGGACGCGCTCCGCTTCGCGTCGTGGCTCCTCGGTTGGGCTATTTTTCCTGAATCGCGGCGACCCGGTAGTTGTCGATCTTCGCCTTGTTGCACAGCCCCATCACGCGGACGCCGTACTTCCAGGCGGCCCGGCCATCGCCCCGGATCAGGACCGACTGGTGAGGGTTGTTCCGGGCTGTCTGCACCAGCAGGGCCGCGAGCTGCTCTTCGCTGTGCTCCTTCTGCGCGACGACGTACTTCCCCTCCGGGGTGATGTTGATGACGAGCTCCTGCGTCGTGGCCAGGGGCTGGGCCTCGGCGACCTCGGGCAGCGCCACCTTGAGCTCCCTCTCCTCCTGCTCGAAGCGGCTCGCCATGAGAAAGAAGATCAGGAGCAAGAAGACCACGTCGATCAACGGCATCATGTTCGGCACGCCGAGGTCTTGTTCGGACGGAGGGAGTCGCATGCTTTCACCACTGGGGCCGGACGAGGGGGCGCTCCGCGCCGTTGTTCTCCATGCGGACAAAACAGGGGATCGTTTCCATCAGGCACTCGTCCACGCGCCGCAGGAGCTTCTCGCTCCGGGCGTTGAACAGGGCGGCGAACAGGACGGAGGGGATGGCGACGAGCAAGCCGGCGACGGTGGTTTCCAGTTTGAGATAAATGCCCTCGGCCAGGAGCTCGGCCTTGCCGGGCCCGACCTCGCTGGCGGTGCGGAAGACCAGGATCATTCCGACCGCCGTGCCGAGCAGCCCCACCAGGGGGCCAACGCTGGACAGGACCGTCAGCGGGCGGACGCGGGCGCGGAGGATGGCCAGCTCGCGGGCGGCGGCGTCCTCCATCGCCTTCTCGACCTCGAGCACGGGGCGACCCGCCCGGAGAAGGCCCGCCTTGAGGACGTTGGCGAGCGCGGAAGGGTAGCGCTCGGCCAGTTCCCTGAACGGCCGCGGGTTGTCCTCCTGGCGGCGGACCAGTTCTTGCAGTTCGCGGACGAACTGCGCGGGGACCAGTTTGCCCGCGGTCAGGTTCGCGAACCGCTCGAGCACGACCGTCAGCGCCACCAGCGAGAACAGGCCCAGGACGCTGAGGAACCCAATGTTCAGCGGGCCGCCCGCCACGATCAGTTCAAGGAGCGTCTCGGGCGCCTTCTTGGCCGGGGTGGGGGGACTGTCGCCCTTGCCCGGGGGCGCCTTGGCCTGGTCCGTGACCTTGCCGGCCTCCTGGGCATTGGCCGAGGCCGCGCCCGCGGACAGCAGGAAGAAAGCCAGGAGCAGGAATCCGGAGCCCTTGCGGAGCCAGGCCATGAACGCTCTCCTCGCGATGATCGCGTGCCCTCTCGTCAGCTACTCTGCGTGCTCCCGTTCGAGTTGGCAAGGGGCGCCCCGAGGGATTCCGGCGGTGTTGAGGAGGGGCCGTTGGCCTGAAGCAGTCGCTGGATCGCTTCCAGCGCCGCGCGCAGTTCCTCAGGGGACAGCCCCCTCACGCGCTCCTCGGGGGACAGGCCCTCCAGACGTTCCTCGGGGGACAGTCGCTTGCGCAGTTCCTCCGGCGACAGCCCCTTCAAGCGCTCCTCGGGGGACAGCCCTTCCAGGCGTTTCTCGGGGGGCAACTTCTTCAGCAGTTCGTCGATGCTGTTGCGAACGAATTCTTCGAGTTGGTTCCCCATCTCCGTGCCCTCTTGATACGTCAGGGGCGGTTCACTACGGCTTCGCAGAGGGGCCGTTGGTCTGCTGCCGTCGGTGGATCGCTTCCAGGGCCGCGCGCAGTTCCTCCGGGGACAGCCCCTCCAGACGCTCCTCGGGGGACAGTCGCTTGAGCAGTTCCTCCGCAGACAGCCCCTCCAGGCGTTCCTCGGTAGACAGCCGCTTGCGCAGTTCCTCGGGAGACAGCCCCTTGAGGCGTTCCTCGGTGGACAGCCCCTCGAGGCGTTTCTCGGGGGGCAACTTCTTCAGCAGTTCGTCGATGCTGTTGCGAACGAATTCTTCGAGTTGGTTCCCCATCTCCGTGCCCTCCTGATACGCCCGGAACAGCTCGTACAACAGCGTGCTCGTTTCCTTCGAGTGCGGCCGATAGTGCTCCTTGCCGTAGCGCAGCAACTCTTCGTTGGCGCTGAACAGGTGCAGCATGGCGTTCTGCTCCTGTCGCGGCAGCCGATGCACCACGATGACGCGGATCGTCAGCGTCAGAGCGCGCACGTCGTAAACGCCTTCGCGGACGGGCGTCAGCGCCACCTCCGGTGTCAGGTTGTGCGGGAAACGCACACAGACCGCGAACAGCCGGAAGTCCGTCTCCGGCAACAGGTCCTGCATCGACGCGCTCGTCTGTTTCCGGTAGTTGACGTAGTGGCCGATCAGCTCGCACAAGGCCCAGCCGTCCAGTGCCTCCTGGTGCGATTTGAAGGTCACCAGGTTGTGGGCGGCCAGGTCGTCGAAGCCATCCGGTAGCGGCCGGGGGACCGGCCCGGGCCCCTTGCGCACGAGCACCAGATCGATGAACTGTTGCTTGAGCGACAGGTCTTTCTCCGGCTCCACGTCCACGTCGCTGCCCTGGAAGAAGTCGATCCAGGACAGCCCAAACAGCCGATGCAACGGCCTCTGCTCGCTCATTGCGCTCCCCGCCGCTCTGTAGCTCGCATTCTACCCTTGCCAGGGGCCCTTGTACAGAACGGCGCGAATGGGGGCGCCGGTCTTACCTGCCGTCCTTCTTGAGATCGGCGATCAACCTGGCGGCGTCTTTGGCCCGCGCGTGCCGGGGGAACTTCTTCACGACGGTCCCCAGCGCGTCGAGCGCCCTGGGCGTGTCCTTCAGCGCAAGGAAGCATCGCCCCGCCTCGTAGTACCCCAGGGCCTGCCATTCCGGGTAGGGGTAGGCCAGGGCCGCCTCCAGAAAGTGCTCGACTGCCTCCTGGTGCTTCTTCTGGCTGAAGGCACACTCGCCGAGCATGAACCGGCTCTTGGCCGCCGTCTCGGTGTTGGTGGCCTTGATCACCTGCTCGTAGGCCGCCCGGGCTTCGTTCAATTTGCCCTGGTTTTGCAGGGCCAGGCCCAGGCCATAGCGGGCCTCGTGAACCAGCTTGAACGTGGGGAACTGGCGGAGCAACTCTTCGTAGCACTTCTGACTGGCCGGCCACTCCTTGAGCCCGGCCCGGCAGGCGCCGCAGCGGTAGAGGGAACGGTCGTGGTAGCGCTTGTCCTTGGCCTCGATCAGCCGCTCGAACAGCGGCCGGGCCTTCGCGAACTGGTCCTGCCGGAAGAGGCAATCGCCGGCCAGGTAGGTGGCGTCGACCGCCAGCTCGCCTCGGGGCCTCTCTTCGAGTTGAGCGAGGAGGGCCCGGGCCGCTGCGGGGAATTGCTCGCGCTGGTACTGCACCCACCCCAATCGGTAATGCAGTTTCTCGCGCAGTCCTCCGTCCTTCGCCTTGGTCAGCCCGGCCGCGTACGCCTGCGCCGCTTCGGGCAACTGCCGGGCGCCTTCGTGGAATTCGCCGATGCGGAACCAGCCCTCCGCGGCCAGCGGGCTGTTGGGGGCCTTGACCGTCACCTGCCGGAACGCCTCCGCTGCTTCCTTGCCCTTTTTCGCCAGCAACAGGCAATGGCCCATCTCGTAGTAGACCTGCTCGGCCCGCTCGTAATCGGGCCTGTCCCGGATCAGGGCCGCCAACGTCCCGGCGGCCTCCGCGTGCCGATTCAGGCCCGACTGGCAAAGGGCCAGCGCGTAGCGGGCGTCGAGGGCGTCCTTCGCCGGCGGGCTGGAGGCGAGGAACGCGGCCAGGTCCTTCGCCGCCGGCTCGAACTGCTTCAACTGCTGGTAGGCCAGCGCCCGCTTGTGCCGGGCCCGCGCCGTCAACGGGCCGGTGGGCGCCGTATCGATCTGCTTGCCAAAGGCCTGGGCCGCCCGCGCGTAGTCCCGCTTGGTAAACCAGACCATGCCTATCGCATACCGAGCCAGGGAGGCCGGCTCGCTCTGGGGAAACTGCGCCGCCGTCTTCTCGTAGAGGGCCACCGCCTCGTCGTATTTCTTCTGCTCCTGGGCGATCTCCCCGAGTTGATAGAGAGCGTGGGCCCGCAAGGGGCTCTTGGGATACGCGGCCTGGAGGCGCTGGAGCTGGGCCGCCGCCTCGGTCGGTTTCTTCTGCCCGTGCAGCCCCTGGGCCAGCGCCAGCAGCACCTCGTCGCCGCGCTCCCAGCCGGGCCTGGCCTGGAGGGCCTTCTGGAAGGCGACGATGGCCTGGCCGGCCTGGCCCGCGTCGTGGTGGCTGCGCCCGATCAAGAGATGGGCCTCGGCCAACAGGGCAGGATCGCGTAACTCCCTGGTGGCCTGAGTGAGGAACGTCACCGCCTCGGGGTATTTCTTCGCCAGGTACAGGCACAGCCCCACGCGCAAGCGTGCCGTGGCGGCGTGCTTGTGCCGGGGATGCTCGGCGACCAGACGCCGGTAGAGGGCCTCGGCTTTCGCGGGCGCGCCCAGCGACGCCTCCCCGCCGATGAACAGGACCTCGGCCGTCAGTTCGTGCCGGGCGAACTGCTTGAGGAATGCCTCGGCGTGCATCTGGCTCGCCGGGTAATCGCGCGCCTCCAGCGCGGCGAGGGCGGCCAGGTAGACCGCTCGCGGCGCCAGCTCGTGCTTGGGGTACGAGCGAGCGAAACTCGCGAAGAGGGGCGGGGCCTCCTTGCGGCGGGCGGGCTGCTCGTAGAGGGCGCTGGCGCGCGCGAAGATCAACTGCGGCAGGAAGCTGCTCCGCGGGTGGGCGGCGATGGCGCGGTCCAGCACGCCCAGGGCCTCGGCCGACTTGTTCCCCTTGATGAGGGCCTGACCGAGCCAGTAGGCCGCCTCGGGGGCCTCGTCGAACTTGCGCGTCAGCGCCGCGGTCAGGGCCGTTTGGGCCCGCGCCAGGTCGCCGGCCTGATACCAGCACTTGCCGGCCGCCAGCAAGGCCGGCCCGCCCCGCGCGCTGGCGGGGAACTTTTTGGGCAGCGCCTCGTAGAGGGCCGCCGCCTGGGGGAGCTGCTTCTGCTCGTAGGCGCACCGCGCTTGCTGCATCAGGGCGAAGTCGGCGAGCGCGAAGTCGGGCAGGGCGGCCGACTGCGCAAAGCGCGTCGCGGCCTCGGGGTAGCGCTTTTGCTTGAACAGAGACAGCCCCAGCCGCAACCGGCACTCGCCGGCCAACTTGTCCTTGGGGAACTTGTCGAGAAACGCCTGGAACGTCGAGGCCGCCTCTCGGTCCTGGGCCGCCTCCTGCTGCGCCGTGCCCAGAGCGTAGTAGACGTCCGGCAGCACGTCGCTGCCGGGGTGATCGGCGATCGCCTTGCGATAGAGGGCGAGGGCCCCGGGCAAGTCGCCGGCGCGGTAGAGGCATTCGCCCTGGTAGTAGAGCGCGGGCGCGACGTGTTTGCTTTTGGCGAAGCGGGCCGGGACCTCGGCGAAGGTGCGGCCCGCCGCCCGCAGGTCTTCGGCTTTTCCCGACGCCAGGCCGACGTTGTACAGGGCCAGCCCGAGGTTGAAGTGGGCCCCGTCGAGCGCCTCCGACTTCGGGAACTTCGCGATCAGCGCGCGGAACGTCTGGGCCGCCTTCGCCGGCTGCCGGTCGTGGAGCTGGCAGGTGCCGAGGTGGTGGTAGGCGTTGGGGAGGCGGGCGTCCTTCGGGTGGGCCTCGATGAACTGCTGCCAGCGCCGGGCCGCCTGGGGGTAGAGCCGCCTGCTTTGCAAGCCCGAGGCGACGGCGTACTCCCGGGTGGCCGCCGGATCGGCCTTTCCCTCTCGGGCCAGGGCCAGGGGGCCTGCCAGCAAGGCGAGGGCCGCCAGGGCGAGCCACGGTTTCCGGGAAGGGGTGGGGGAAAAGGCCATGCCGTCACCTCTGTAGCAGGTGGATGTACCGAGGCGGGTGGAAGGCTCAGGACGTCAAGCGGTAGCCTATGGAAGGGGGGCCTCCGAGCAAGCCGGTTGGCGGTTTCGGCGATCACACGAGATAGATCACTCGCGCCTCGTCGGGCTGGGTGGGGACGACTTCCCCGATCGCGCATGCCGCCTCGCAGCCGGCCTCCCGAAGCCGGCGCAAGGTCGCCTCCACCTGTCCCGGGGCGACCGCGGCGAGCAGGCCGCCGGACGTCTGCGGGTCGAACAGCCAAGCCGGCAGCGGAGCAGGGCCCTCGACGCGGCAGCCCACCTTGGCATTGTCTCGATGGAGGGAGCTGACGATCCCGCGCGACACCACGTCGGCGAAGCCATCGTACAGAGGAACGCCGGCCCCGCGCAGGCGCGCCGACGCGCGACTGGCGTCGAGCATCTCGAAGAGGTGCCCGGCCAGGCCGAAGCCGGTGACGTCGGTACACGCCCTCACGCCGGCCTGGTTGAAGATCTCGCCCGCGGCCCGGTTCGAGAGCAGCATCGCCCGCACCAGCTTCTCGTACCAGGGCGCCTTGCACTCGCCGCGCATCCACGCCGCCAGCAGCGCGCCACTCCCGAGGGGCTTGGTGAGGACGAGCAGGTCGCCGGGGCGCAATCGACCCTTCTCGAACAGGCGGTCTTCCTCGGCGTGGCCGGTGACGGAAAAGCCGAGCGCCAGTTCGCTGCCTTCGGTGGTGTGGCCCCCGGCGAGCACGACGCCGAGCTCGCGCAGGGTGCGCGTCGCGCCGGAGAGGAGCTCGTAGAGCTGGGCCTCCTGGATCGGGCCGCGGGCGTAGGGCAGCGTGGCGATGGCCAGCGCCGAGAACGGCCGGGCGTTCATGGCGTAGAGGTCGCTGACCGAGTTCAGGGCGGCGATGCGCCCGAACAGGTAGGGGTCATCGACGAACGCCTTGAAGTAATCTACCGTCTGGACCTCGACCAGCCGCGCAGGATCGCTGCCGAACAGCTCGGGGCGCAGCCGATAAACGGCGGCGTCCTCTCCGGCCCGGCAGCCCATCAGGACGCGCGGGTCGTCGGCGACCTCGATGCGCTTGAGCACGGCGGAGAGCACGTCACCGGATATTTTGGAGCCGCAACCTCCACAGCGCATCGCGCCTGGCTCGGCCTCCCCTTCGGCCGGGCTCGTCATCGGGGCGAAGTGGGTGAACTTCTCGATCCAGGCGCGGTCGATGCGGTTCTTGAGCCGGCGCGCGAGGCGGCCCTTCCAGGCCAGGGGGCCGTAACTCAGGATAGCGTCCCCGTCGGCCGTGTTGAGCAGAGAGAGACAAAACCGCTGCGGACGAAACCGCCGCAGGGGCCGCTCGTGAAGAAAGGCCGCGACGTTGTCGAAGAGGACGGCGCCTTGGCGGACGGCGTGAACGCCGTTCTTGGGCAGGTCGGGGCGCGAGGGGAAGCAAACGCAGTCGCCCGTGCCGAAGACGGCGGGGTCCGACGTCGATTGGAGGGTGTCGTGGACCAGCAAGAACCCCCCGGCATTGAGGGCCAGGCCGCTGTCGCGCAGGACGGGGGGCGGGGAGGCGTTGGTCGCCCAGAGGGCCTCGTCGAACGGCACGCGCTCCCCGCCGTCGAGCAGCAGGGCACCTTCCGCGCCCCCCAGCACGCGGGCGCCGAGCCGGACGGTGACGCCACGGCCCTCGAGCGCCTGCTGAAAGGACCGGGCGACCCTGGCGGAGAACTCGGGCAAGAGGCGGTCGTCCCCCTGGAGGAGGGTCATGCGAAAGCCGGCGTGACCGCCCAGGCGCTTGTGCGTGGCGAGGGCCAATTCGCAACCGCTGGCCCCGCCGCCGACGACGACGAGATGGAAAGGCCGCGGCGAGCGCTTCAGGTCGCCTTCGAGCGCTTCGAGCTGGCGCACGAAGCCCCCGAGGGGGCGCATCACGAGAGAAGCCGGGGAGGTGGCGAGGTCGGCCGGGCAGGCGGGGACGGAGCCGAGGCCCAGCGAGAGGGCGTCGTACGCGAGGGGAGGGCGGTCGGCGAAGAGGACGCTGCGCGCGGTGGGGTCGAGGGCTGCGACAGGCTCGGCCACGAAGCGGACCTTGACCGATTGACAGAGTCGAACGAGGTCGATGGTGATCTCGTCCCAGGCGTAGTCGCCGGCGACGTGAGCGGGGACCATCGCGGAATAGGGGACGACGCCCGCCGGGTTGACCAGCGTGACGGCAACTCCGGGGACCGGGCGCATGCCCCAGCGCTTGACGAACACCAGGTGGGCGTTGCCTGCCCCGACGAGGACGACGCTTTTCTCGATCGGACGATCTGGCAAGGATGATTTCATGGGGCCGACCACCTCGAGCCGCTCGGCCGGCACCGCGCCGGTGCCGAGACCGAGATTGCCGGCCATGCGTTCATTGTACGCCCGACGGGACAAGGGGAAGAGGGGCGCTGGACAGGTGCCCGGGAAGAGCGTAGCCTGGGAAGATCGGCGCCCGACATTCGGGGACCATCCCATGAAGCGATCCGTGCCTCGGCCCGCGTTCCTCCTTCTTGCGGCCCTCGCCCTGTGGGCGTGCCCGGGCGGGCGGGCGCCCTCGGCGCCGGTCCCGCCTCGCGCCGGCGACGCGGTGCTGGCTCGGCACAACGCCTGGGTGGCCGGCTGCCTCAAGGAAATCCGCACGGTTCGGCCGGGCATGACTCGCGCCGAACTGCTCAAGCGCTTCGAGCCTGCGGGCGGCCTCTACCGGCGGACGCTGCGGTCTTACTCCTACAAGCCTTGCCCTCACTTCAAGATCAGCGTC
This sequence comes from Gemmatales bacterium, assembly GCA_038239195.1. Lineage (GTDB taxonomy): Bacteria > Planctomycetota > Planctomycetia > Gemmatales > Gemmataceae > JBBSEZ01. The sequence goes on along the minus strand of JBBSEZ010000008.1, from coordinate 25,681 downwards.
ACCTTTGAGGCTGTTGGCGGGAAGGGCGAGAAGGAGGGCCCCGCCGACCGCATCGTGAAGGTCTCCACTCCGTACCTCGAAGATCCTCTGGCGGAGTGAAATCATGCTCCCCAGCTCACTCCTCTCCCTCCCGGGACGGTGTCTCCTCGCCGCCGTGGTGCTTTCCTGGCCCGCGGGCGGGACGGGAGCGCCGGCGCCTCCCGACCGGGGCAACCCGGAGGCAGGGTGGCTCGCCGAGCACAAGGGCATGAAGAAGACGATGGCCGTGACTCTCCGCATGGAGGCCGGCGCCAAGGTGCGCAGGACCGCCAGGGGCCTGTGGCTCCCGGTGACGATCGCCAACAACACCTCGGGGGAAGTCACCACCACGCTGGCCCACGAGTGGCACGGCGGGGAGTGGCCCTCGACCGACCTGTACGCGGCGGTCACGCCGGCGGGGGCGGGGAAGTTGCGGCCGTTCCACCCGGTCTACCTCTTCGGCGAGCCCATCGGAAAGGCGAGCGGGAAGGTCAAGGTGCCGGCGGGCCAGTCGGTGAAGGTATTGCTGCGCCTGGACTGGCCGGGCACGGGCTCGGTGCCGGCGCAGCCGCTTCTCGAGCCGTCGGCGCATGGCACGTACGAGGTGCGCTTGCTGCTCGTGGTGGACGCCGGCGGCAAGCGCTACGCGGTCGGAGGGCCGGCGCGCGTCGAGCTGGCGAGGAAGTAGGCGCGCGCGAACGGGGGCCGGGCCTGGGCCCTCGCCATTCAGGTCCTCCGACTGCCGTAGGCCGGCCTCTGCCTGCCGTGCCTCGTCGCCCCTTGCCGTCCTTTCGCCTCGCCATACAACGCTTCTGGTCCCGCCTGGCGGGCCAATCAGGAGGTCAGGTCTAGCTGTGGTGCCTTGCACCGGGGCGGCGTTGCGCCGCCCGAGCGTTTGGTCTGGCATGCGTCACAAGGAAGGCTGTTTCAGCCCCGCTGTCGGCGAGAATTCGCCCTGGACAGTGGTGGCCTGGAACAACCCCGCTAGTCGTGGTCCCACCACTGTCCAGGGCGAATTCTCGCCGGCGTGGCCGTGAGCCTTCCGAGTCCCAGGTCGTGTAGTAGAGGCCTCCTGATTCCCCTCCGGCCGCCTGGATCACCCAGGCGGCCGGCCTTCCCTCCACCCTGCCGCAGGGCCCCCGCCATGAGACTGCTACCAGCTTCGTCCCTCCTTCTCACCGGCCTTGCGTTCCTGCTGCCGGCGACCGGCCCGTTCGCCGCCGACAAGGAGAAACTGTTCGTCGCCACCCCGCTCACCGCCGAGAAGGCGTTCACGACGGGGATCGAGGGGCCGGCCTGCGACGCGAAGGGGAACGTCTACGCCGTCAACTTCGCCCGCCAGCAGACCATCGGCAAGATCGCGCCCGACGGCAAGGGCGAGGTCTGGGCCCAGTTGCCCGGCAAGAGCACGGGCAACGGCATCGTCTTCGACCGCAAGGGGATCATGTACGTCGCCGACTACGTCGGCCACAACGTCCTTCGCATCGACCCGGCGACGCGCAAGGTGACCGTCTTCGCCCACAACGCCAAGATGAACCAGCCGAACGACCTGGCCATCGCGCCAGACGGCACCCTGTACGCCAGCGACCCCGACTGGGGCAAGGGCACCGGACAGGTCTGGCGCATCGGCCGGGACGGCAAGACGGCCCTCGTCGCGGAGAAGATGGGGACGGCCAACGGCATCGAGGTCAGCCCGGACGGCAAAACGCTGTACGTCAACGAGAGCGTGCAGCGGAACATATGGGCGTTCGACGTCGGCCGCGACGGCTCGCTGTCGCGGAAGCGACTGTTGAAGAAGTTCGACGACCACGGCTTCGACGGCATGCGCTGCGACGTGGACGGCAACCTCTACGTCACGCGCCACGGCAAGGGCACGGTGGCCGTGGTGTCGCCCGCGGGCAAGGTGCTGCGCGAGATCGACGTACTCGGCGACTCGCCGAGCAACCTCTGCTTCGGCGGGCCGGACGGGCGCACGGTCTACGTGACGGAGGTGAAGAAGCGCCGGCTGGTGCAGTTTCGCGTGGACCGGCCGGGGCTGGCCTGGCAGCGGTGGCAGGGGAAGTGACGCGCGCTCGTGGGGAAACACTCTCTCCGTAGGACGGCTCTCCCGAGCCGTCCTGCCGGGTGCTGGACGGCTCGGGAGAGCCGTCCTACGGGCCGCTCGCCTTACTTCTTCTCGACCTCCAACGGCACCCGACACGTAAACGCCAGCCGGGGGTCGCCGCGCTCCGCCATCGACTGACACAACGTCAGGAAGCTCGGCCGAAGCGCGACAACCTTCTCCTTGCCGTCGAGCGAAACGCGCAGTTGCTTGCCGAAGTCGATCAGTCGGCCATCCAGTCCCAGCGCGAAGCCCTTCACGTTCCGCGTGGTGATCTGGGCGACGTTGTCGCTGATCTTCGCGTCGATGCTCTGGCCCCGGCCCGGCGCGGGGACGGACAGCCAGAAGAAATCGGCGACGACCCCGTCGGTCAACTCCCAGCTCAGGTGTCGGGGCACGGGGTTGCGCGTGAAGGCGGCCATCTCCTTGATCTTGTCGCGGTCGGGCAGCCCGCCGTGGCCGAAGCCTTTCTTCAGCTCCATTTCCACCGGGAAATCGCCCTTGTTCAGCTTCTTGAGCTTCTCGACCGCCTCGGAGAACGCCTCGCAGCGCTTGCGCCGGCCGTAGGCGACGTCGTGCTCGCCGATCATGAAGGTGAAGCGCGTGTTGCGCAGCGTCAGCGGCGAGATGGTGCCGTCGGTCGGCGCGGCCGCGCTGCTGTGGATGGCCGCGAAGCGGTCGGGCACCTTGGGGCCGATGAAGAAGGCGCCGTAGCCCCCGTGGGAGTAGCCCATCAGCAAGACCTTGTCGGGATCGACGTCGCCAAAGACGAGGAACTGGCGGATCAGGTTGATGACCAGGGGCGGAACGTAGTCGTCGTAGAAGCCGTTCCAGACGTCGTTCGGGGCCCGCAGCGCGAGATACTGATAGCCCGTGACCGAGGGCTGGTCGCGGTAGTAGATCCGCATGATCTCCCACTGGCTGTCGTTGACGCGCTTGGGGGCGCCGCCGCCGCCGTGCATGGCGATGAACAGCGGCCAGCCGTTCGCCGGCCTCTTGCCGACCTTCTTCACCGCATACGCGCTCAGGTGTTTCTGATGGCGCACCTGGTTCTTGTCGAAGTCCTTCTTCGCCTCGACGTGAACCGCCTCGCTCCGGTAGGCCTTCCAGACGGCCGCGCGCACGGCCTCTTCGTGCTCGGCCAGGAGCTTGTCGAGCGCGGCGGGGAACTTCCACGCGGCCTGCTTTTCCTTGCCGGCGGTGAAGAACGCCAGGGCCGCCTTCTCGATCTCCTGCACCTGCTCCTTGGAGAGCCCGGCCTTCTCGGCGGGGGGCTCGACCTCCAGCAGCAACTGCTTCCCCGTCGTCTTGAACGCCTTCTCGACGCGCGCCGGCTTGCCAACGCGGAGGAAGTAGTCGCGGTCCGGCAGCAGCGCGAAGGTCAGGAAGTCGTTCGTGTCGGCGCCCTCGCCGCGCGACTTGCCGTGAAGGGTGCGCTCCGGCGACTTGCGATCGACGACCTCGACCGGAAGGGCGAGGCGGGCGGTGCGCCCGGGGCCCCAGACGCGCACCTGGACGCGCACGTGCTTCTCGTCGGCCCTGGGTTTGGCGTAGCGGTCGGTGACGTTCTCGGCGTAGACGTCCTTGCGGCCGGGGGCCCAGACGAGGGGGAAGGCGATCTTGGTCTTCTGAAAGCTCGTCGCGTAGATGGCGTGGATGGGGTCGTCTTTCTTCGCCTGGGCGGCCTCGCCGACGAACCACCCGCGATCGAGGCCCTTGGGGTCTTGTTCGCAGGCGCCGGTGAAGTGCCAGCCCTTGTCCCAGATTTCGACCCAGGTGTGGTTGCCGCGCTTGTTGGCCCAGAGGGGAGTGCCGACGAGGCGGGCCGGGACGGCCACGCTGCGGCAAGCATCGCTCAGCAAGATGGAGAGGCCTGTGCAGGAGGCCACGCCCTGCTCCATCGACTCCTTCGGGCTCTGGTGGGGCTTCTTGCGCGTGGTCGAATAGCGGACCTTGAGCCTGGGGAAGATCGTCGAGTTGAGCTTCTGAGCCGCCTCGGCGGGCGTCTTGCAGTCCTTGACCAGGGGCATGCACAGTTCGTAGAGCTCTTTGCGCCAGGGGTGCCGCGCTTCATCGACGTTGGCGTAGGGGAGGACGTCGTTGAGGAAGACCTCCTCGGGAATGCGAGCGCCCCAGTGTACCTGCTTGCGGGCCTTGTAGGCCAGCGCGACGTTCTCCAGCAGGAACTCGGCGCGGAGCGTGCGCAGGTCGCCGTCGGGCATGTTGGCGATCAGAAAGGCCATGCCCTTGCGCTGGTCGCGCGGCGCGGACTCCAGCGCCTTGACGAGCGCCGGCCGGTTGGCCCCGGCCCGTCTCAAGGCTTGCTCGACGGTGGCGGGCCACCCTTTGGCTTTCTCCTCGGCGCTGCCAGCGCGCGGGAGGGAAAGCGAGCCGACGACGAGGAGCCCCAGGAGCAGGAAGGTGGAGGAGGTCTTCACGAGATCGTTCCCCGGACGAGGTGTCGAGCGCGCGGAAAGGGCGCAGGGCCGGGTGAGAGGGGCGTTCGTCGGCAAGCGTGGGACCGGCTTTCCAGCCGGTCCACTTCCGGAGGGCAGGACCGGCGGGAAAGCCGGTCCCCCGGGGGCCCTCGTCACTCGCCGACGTAGGGCAGCAGAGCCATGAAACGAGCGCGTTTGATGGCGTCCTTGACGGCGCGCTGGAAGGCGGCGCAGTTGCCGCTGCGCTTGCGGCTGGAGAGCTTGCCCTGGCTGGTGGTGAGCTTCTTCAGCGTATCGACGGCCTTGTAGTCCACGAAGGCCGGCCGCGGGCAGCCTTCCTTGGTGCAGAAACGACAACGATTCTTCCGGCCCTGTCCTTGCTTCTTCCAAACCATGGCGGTGCATACCCTCGTAGTTCAGTGGCTCGGGAAAACGACCCGGCGCGGCAAACTATCAAGGTAGAGACTCGGCCGCGATCTTTCAATCGTCTCTTGCGACAAAGGCGGGCCCCGGTCGCCCCTTGCCGCCCTTGCGCCTCGCGATACAACGCTTCTTGTTCCGCTGGGCGGGCCAATCAGGAGGTCAGGTCTAGCTGTGGTGCTTTGCACCAGGGCGGCGTTGCGCCGCCCGAGCGTTTGGTCTGCCATGCATCGCGAGGAAGGCTGTTTCAGCCCCGCTGTCGGCCGTGAGCCCTCCGCGCCCCAGGTCGTGTAGTAGAGGCCTCCTGGTTCCCACCGGCCGCCTGGACTATCCAGGCGGCCGGTCTTCCGTTCCGAAAGGGTGGCTGAAGGGCCCCGCAAGGGGACGAACGACGACGGAATCATCACCGCTGCACCTCTTCCTCCGTGGCTTTGGAGGCCACCATGCGCACTCTCCCTCTCCTCTTCGTCCTGCTCCTGGCCGCCCCGCTCCTCGCCGCGGAGCCAAAAAGCCACCGTGGCCTGGCCTACGCCGAGCCGAAGAACGAACGGCAGGTGCTCGACGTCTACGCCCCGGCTGTGGGCAAGAACCATCCCGTCGTCCTCTGGGTTCATGGCGGAGGCTGGCAAGCGGGCGACAAATCGGACGTGCAGAAAAAGCCCCAGGCGTTCGCCGACAAGGGCTTCGTCTTCGTGTCGATCAACTACCGCCTTTTGCCCAAGGCCACGATCCAGCAAATGGCTGGAGACGTGGCCAAGGCGATTCGGTGGGCCCACGATCACGCCAGGGACTACGGCGGCGATCCCAACACGATGTTCGTCATGGGGCATTCCGCCGGGGCACAACTGGCTGCCCTGGTTTGCACCGACGACAGATACTTGAAGGCGGAACGGCTGTCGCTCTCCCTCATCAAGGGCTGCGTCCCGGTGGATGGCGACACCTACGACGTGCCGCTGCAGATCAAGACCGTGGAGAAAAAGCGAGCAGCGATCTACCGGATCAAGTTCGGGGACGAGAAAATGCAGAAGGAATTGTCGCCGGTCACGCACGTCGCCAGGGGCAAGCACGTGCCGCCTTTCTTGATCCTCCACGTGGCCAACCACCCTGAAACCAGAGGGCAGTCGCAACGACTTGCCAGGGCGCTTCAGGCAGCGGGAGTGTCGGCGAAAGCCTATCCCGCCGAGGGGAAGAACCACACCACGATCAACGCCGACCTGGGGCTGCCCGGCGACAGGCCGACCCAGGAGTTGTTCGAGTTCCTGGACAAGGCGTTGAAGAAATGACAAGGCACGTGGCGAGAAGGACCGGCCAGCATTTCGTGTGACCTTCCACCTACCCTCTGTCTCCTGCCAGGGCCTTCTCGATGGCCTCCCGGACGCCCATGGGGCGAATCGGGAACACGTCAAGGGCCTTCTTGTCGCGGACGACGGTGGGGTTCTTCAATCCCTCGATCAGGTGCCGCCCGACCTCGAAGGCAGTGGGCGTCACCAGCGCCAGCCACAGGCCCGACAGATACGGCGTCAGCACCGGCATGGAGATGAGCCAGCGCCGCAGCCCCTTCTGCCGGGCGTACTCCCGAATCAGGTCGCCGTAGCCCACGACGTCCGCGCCGCCGATCTCGAACGTGCGGCCCTCGCCCGACGGCAAGTCCTTCGCCGCCAGGAGGTAGGCCAGCACGTCGTCCACGGCGATGGGCTGAGTGGGCGTCGAGAGCCAGCGGGGGCAGAGCATGACCGGCAGCCGGTCGGTCAGCGACTTCATCAACTGGAACGACAGGCTGCCCGCCCCGACCACCATCGACGCCCGCAACTCGACGGTCTCCACGCCGGAGGCCCGCAGCACGTCGCCGACCTCGTGGCGGCTTCGCAGGTGGGGGGACAGGTTCGGGTCGGCGTCGTCGCCCAGCCCGCCGAGGTAGACGATGCGCCTCGCCCCGGCCTTCTTTGCGGCCGTGGCGAAGTTCGCCGCCGCCTGCCGGTCCTCCTTCTCGAAGTCCTTCGAGCCGGACATCAGGTGGACGAGGTAATACGCCGTCTGAATGCCACCCAACGCCTCGTCCAGCGAGGAGGCGTCGAGCACGTCTCCCCGGACGACCTCGGTGCCGGGCCGCACGCGGGGCCGCAACGTGTCGGGGCTGCGTGCGAGACAGCGGAGCTTGACCGCCTGCTGCTCCAGCAGCGGGATGAGCCGGCCGCCGACGTAGCCGCTGCCGCCGGTGAGAAGGACGGTGGGGCCGGCCGGGTTGTCGCCGGGTGCTTCCATAGGCGCCCCTGAAACACATGGAATAGTTGTTGGCCCTGAGGTTACCGCGCTGCCTCTTCGATTCTACGGACGGCGGGCGCATAGGATACAATGACGAACGCCCCACGAGGACGACGATGCTCCTGCTCCGCAAGCCCTCCCCTGCGAAAATCCGGGACTTCCTGGCGGCGCAGGGCAAACTCGACCTGACTTATACGGCGGTCGGTGCGACCGCCGCCGTGCCGCCGCCAGGCTACGTCGTGGACCGCACCCGGATCAGGGTCGGCGAGGGGGGGCCCGCCTTCCTGGCGGCGAAGGCGGCGCTGCGGCGCTGGGAGCATTTCCGCCTGGGCTGGGTGGAATCGTGGCCCCCGGAGGTGCCGATCGAGGTGGGCCAGGTCGTGGCGGTGGTGGCCCGGACGTTCGGCCTGTGGTGGCTCAACGCCTGCCGGATCACGTACGTCGTGGACGAGGTGGACAGGTTCGGCTTCGCCTACGGCACGCTGCCGGACCACGCAGAGACGGGGGAGGAGCGGTTCCTGGTCGAGTGGGACCGGGAGGCCGGCGGCGTGGTTTATGACATCGTGGCGTTCTCCCGGGCGCGCCATTTCCTGGCCCGGCTGGGCTACCCGTACACGAGGATCGTCCAGAGGCGCTTCGCCAGAGACTCGGCGGCGGCGATGGTGCGGGCCGTGGGGAAGGCGTGAGGGAGGGCTGCGACGGACGACCTCGGTGTTCGTTTCGCAAGTTCGCCGCCAGTGTGGCAGCCCGACGCGCACGGGGGGGAGAAGAAATCCCCGCGGTTGCGGGAGGGGCTGCCCGCGTGCCGCACTGCCGAGGTATTTGGGAAACGGTCATCCAGGCGTCAAGGGGGCGTGCTCTTTTCGCCGGCCTTTCGGCAAGGCTTGCACCCGTCGCCGTGCAACACCGGCTGGGTTGCTGACCAGAGGGCGCCCGCCCGGCAGGTACGCAGGTTCGTCGCGGGGCAGGCGTAGCAGTTTCACCGTGCCCCGGGAGAGCGCGTTGAGTATTCTACCTGCAACAAGGGCAAATCGAGCGGGCCAGGGGGGCGTAGGCCGGAGGGCGGGCGCCCGACGACAACTCGAAACCAGCCCGAAGGGGAAAGGCGATGGCACGGTCGAAAAAAGCAGCAGCAGTCCACCCGCCCGCCGAGCAGGGCCAGGAGCGCCTCTACACCCTGGAGGTCTTCCTGATCGGCGGCCCGGTCAGCGAGAAGTTCGCCAAGAAAAACCCCGTCGTGTCCCGCACGATCCAACTTCGGGGCGACCACAACCTCGAAGACCTGCACCGCGCCATCTTCGACGCCTTTGGCCGCTGGGAGGAACACTTGTACGAGTTCCAGTTCGGCAAGGGGCCGATGGACCCGAAGGCTCGCCGCTACGTCCTGCCCGACGCTTTCGAGGATGAGGGCGGCGAGAACAACCCGCCGGCCGGTCGGGTGGACGCGACCACCATCGAGTCGCTGGGGCTGAAGGTCGGCGACCCCTTCGGCTACTGGTTCGACTTCGGCGACGACTGGTGGCACCAGATCAACGTCGAGGCCGTCGAGGACAAGGTGCCCGCGGGGAAGTTCCCGAAGGTGACGAAGCAGGTCGGGAAAAGCCCGCCGCAATACGCCGATGAGGACGGGTAGGCGCTATCGGGGGCGGGAGGGAGGAGAGTGGGCGATCCGGGCACGGTCTTCCACGACCTCGGGAAGGAGTGAGCCCGATGACCGAGGCCGAGTGACTGGGGGCCTCCCAGTCGCCCCTTGCCGGTCTCTCGCCCCGCGATAGAACGCTTGTGGTCCCGCTCGGCGGGCCAATCAGGAGGCCAGGTCTAGCTGTGGTGCTTTGCACCGGGATGGCGATGCGCCATCCGAGCGTCTGGTCTGTCATGCCTCGCGAGGAAGGCTGTTTCAGCCCCGCTATCGGGTAGATACCCCCGGGATCCCGGCTGGGCTGGAACAACCTCGCCAACCGTGGTCCCAGCCGGGATCCCGGGGGTATCTACCCGGCGTGGCCGTGAGCCTTCCGAGCCCCAGGTCGTGCAGTAGAGGCCTCCTGATTCCCCCCGGCCGCCTGCTCAACCCAGGCGGCCGGTCCTCCGTTGCGAAAGGATGGCCGAAGGGCCCGGGAAGGGGGTGAAGGGCTCTGGCAAGCCCCCAACGAAGCCGAGCGATGGCGGCGAACGTACTGCGCTCTTGTCCTGTCCAACGCAGTCTTTCGACCGTACAATTGATCTTGCGAGTGCCTTACCGTAAGGCGCTCCGACGTCGCAGTTCGGGAGAGGTGGGGAAGTATGGGCCCTTACGCAAGCTTCCTGTTCGCACGGCCGTCCTTCCTGGAGGGCGTGGGCCGCATCGTGGACTTCGGGAACACGCTCTCGCAGTACAACGAATCGCAAAACGGGCAGCAAGCCGACGCACTCGCTCTCTACGCGGATTGGCGGGCGGTCGGGGACAGCATCCGAAAAGCGACGAGGAAATACGGCGAGCGGCATCGGCTCGGCAAGGCAGGCTCGCGGCGCCTGAAGCGGCAGGAGCGCTCCCGTGTCGAAAAGCTCCCGACGACGAAATAGGCAACGAGGCCCCCAGCAAGTCGTGCCCGCCGGCGATCCCGCCGCCTCGCCCGTCGTCCAGGCCAACGTGGCGCAGGTCGTCGGCCTGGCGATGGAGCAGATCACCTTTTCCGGCCCTTTGCCCCCGCCAAGCGTCCTTCAGGGTTACAATCAAGTCCTGCCCGGAGCTGCGGATCGCATCCTGAGCATGGCCGAGAGGCAGATGCAGCACAGGCAGTCTCTCGAGTTGAAGGTGATCGGGTCTGACGTCTGGCGCGCCTGGGCCGGGCTCCTTGTCGGCGGCTTGCTTGCGCTGGTCCTCACCCTCTCCGGGGCTTTCGTCATCTATCACGGTCATGATTGGGCGGGGACGACCGCCATCACCAGCACGCTTGTCGCCCTCGCAGGCGTCTTCGTTTACGGAAGCGTTACTCGCCGAAACGAACGCGAACAGAAGGCCGCTGTGGTGAGGAAGCCGAGGGCGAAGAAGAAGTAGCTCTTTGTTCGGAAGCGACAAGCTCTCGCCCGCGCACCCGTTCCCCCACCTTGACGACGTCGCCCCTTGCCGCCCTTCCGCCCCGCGATACAACGCTTCTGGTCCCGCTCGGCGGGCCAATCAGGGGGCCAGGTCTAGCTGTGGTGCTTTGCACCAGGGCGGCGTTGCGCCGCCCGAGCGTTTGGTCTGGCATGCATCGCGAGGAGGGCTGTTTCAGCCCCGCTATCGGGGGAAATATCCCCTACGCCGGGGTGGCCTGGAACAACCTCGCCGGCCGTGGTCCCACCCCGGCGTAGGGGATATTTCCCCCGGCGTGGCCGTGAGCCCTCCGCGCCCCAGGTCGTGCAGTAGAGGCCTCCTGATTCCCCCCGGCCGCCTGCTCAACCCAGGCGGCCGGTCTTTCCCGACCGCCTTTGTCTCCCTTGCGACCTTCCCCCTCCCGAGGTGTCGCCATGACAAAGCCCGTCCGCCTGAGCGACCTCCGCCTCGCCTGGGAGGCCCGCGACCCCGAGCTCGTCCCCCTCCTCGACGCCCTCGCCAGGCAGCCCGACGAACCGCCCGCGGTCCCCGTCCGCGACGGCGCGCTCACCTTCGACCGCTTCCTCGCCGAGATCCGCAGCCCGGCCTTTCGCCACAAGCCCGCCCCCGAACAGGCCCACTTCCGCGTCACGCGCCTCGCCGCCCTGGAGGCCCCCGACGCCGAGGTGCCGCTCGCCGACCGCCTCCGCCTCCACGAGCTCATCCTCCCGCTCTGGCTCGACAACGGGCCCTTCGCCCGCACCGCCCTCCTCGCCGTCATCGCCACCGTCCCCCTGACCTATGGGCCGTGGCGCGCCCTCAAGCGCATCTTCAAGGAGGCCGAGGCGCGCTGCGACACCGAGGTCTACGGCGCCCTCGCCGCACGCTTCGACATGGCCCGCGCCAGCCACGCCCATTCCGTCAGCGGGCCCACCCTCACCTACCTCGTCCGCCGCGCCTGGCGCTTCCTGCGCCAGACGGCCGTGCGCCTGCCCGTCGCCTACGCCGACTTCGCCGCCGAGGTGCTCGCGCGCTACACCGACGACACGCGCTGGCAGGGCACCTGGATCGCCAACCACGTCTTCTACCACGAGACGCGCGAGTACACCCGCGGCCGATTCACCTTCCGCCGCCCCCCCGCCGACCTGCTCAAACACCGGGCCTTCGCCGACCTGTGGCGGCGCAGCCCGCGGCCCCTTTTCGCCCTGCTGGAGCGGGCCCGCAGCGATCAGGTGCGGGCGTTCGCCACCGAGGCGCTCAAGGCCGACTTCCGGGCGGTGCTCCGCGAGGTCGAGCCGGCCTGGGTCGCCCGCCTCGTCGGCGTCGGCAGCAAGGCCATCGACGACTTCGTGGTCTGGGTGCTGACCAACGTGCCGCGCTTCGAGCAGAGGGCCTTCCGCGCGCTGGGGCTACACGAGGCCGTGCTGCGGCTGTTCGACTCGCCCGCCCCCGACGCCCGCGCCTACGCCGCCGGCTACGCCCGCACCCACGCCCGCGACCTGCCCGTGCCGGAGCTGGTCCGGCTGGTCGATAACACGAACGAGGCCGTCCGCAAGCTGGCGCTCGACCTGCTGCAAGGCCGCGACCCGCGCCGCGAGGTCGGCCTCGACGCCTGGGGCTGGCTGCTGGAGACGAAGCACGGCCACGCGCTCGCCGCGGCCGCCCTGCGCAAGAACTTCGGCGCCCGCGAACTCACGCCGGCCTGGTTCAAGGCCCGGCTGTTCTCGCCCAGCCTCCCGGCGTTCAACTTCGCCAAGGCGCTCCTGCCCGAGGTCCACCCGCCGCAGCAGCTCGGGGCCGACTTCTTCCGCGACCTCCTCGATTCCCTCGCCGAGATCGACACGCAGCCCGCCCGCAACGTGGCCGAGTTCGCCCTCCACGAGCTCACCCGCTTCGACCTCAACGCGCTCGACCGCGAGTTCCTGCAAAGGCTCTTGCTCAACCCGCTCACCCGCGCCAGGGCCTGCGCCTGGATCGACGAGGGCCGGCTCAAGGCGCCAACGCTGCCCATCGACTTCTACAAGGTGCTGGCCTTCCACCCGGCGTGGGAGGCCGACCCGTGGGTGGCCCGATTGCGCCAGGGCGGCCCGGCGTGGGCGCGGCGGCTCGAGTTCGACGAGGCGCTGGCCGACCGCGTGCTGGGCTGGCTCGGCGACGTGCGGCTCTTCTCCCCGGCCGACCTCGGCCTCGACTGGCTGTTCGGGCTGGTCGATCGCAGCGAGCCGCGCTACCACAAGTTCGCCGTCGAGACGATGGTCAAGGGCTTCACCCCGGCCGACTTCGCCCCGCGGGCCGCCGCGGCTGCGCCCGTGGCGGCGGGGCCCGTCAACCTGGGCGGCGCCTCGGTCCTGTTCACCGGCAAGCTGGCGACGATGACGCGCAACGACGCCCAGGCGCAGGTGCGCGATGCCAGCGGGGCGGTGGCGTCTTCGGTGACAAAGAAGCTCCATTATCTCGTCATCGGCGACGAGGGGTCGCCCCTCTTCAGCGGAGGCGCCAAGGGCGACAAGCAACTCAAGGCGGAGCAGCTCAACGCGGCGGGGGCCAACATCCGCATCGTGTCGGAGACGGCCTTCCTGCGCATGCTCGCCGGCACCGCCTCGCCGGCGCCGAGCGGCGACGCCACGCGGGCCGGCATGGAGCGCCTCTGGGAGATGGCCCTGGCGCCGGGCCCCGCCGAGCAGCGGCGCGGGGAGTTTGCCCGCCTCTACGTGCGCCGCCATCACTCCGAGCTCGGCCCGTCGCTGACCGATCGGCCCGTCGATCCCGGCGCCGAGGTCCCGCCCGACTTCCTCACGTTCGAGCGCGTCGGGCCCCTGTTCGCCGAGACGCGCAAGCCGATCCGCGACTTCGCCCTCGAACTGGCGCGCTGGGAACTGGCGCGCTGGAAGCCGTCGGGCGAGGCCCTGCTGGCGCTGAGCGAACTGCCCCACGCCGACGTGCGCCACTTCGTCGCCGAGGCCATGCTGGCCGAGGACACGCCCGAGACGCGCCGCTTTCGCATCGACCCCGACACGCTGGCCGCCGACGCGGTCTATCGCTTCTGCGAGTCGGCCGACGCCGATACGCGCAAGCTGGGCATGAAGCTGATCCAGCGCTCGCCGCGCTTGCAGGTTCCCGAGGAGCTGTTCCGCCTGACGGAGAGCCCGGACCGCACGGTGCGCGGCTTCGTGGTCCGCTCGCTGTGGGCGGTCTACCGCGACCGCGGCGTCACCGCCGGCTGGAAGCCGACCGTCCCGCCCGCCCCCACCGTCGGCGCCGCGGCCAAGAAGCCGGCCGCGCCCGAATCGCGCGGCCCCGGCGTCCCGCACCGCCCCGAACAGCGCCCGGCCGACACCGATAGCCTCGCGGCGTTCCTGCGCCGGGCGCTGTTCGAGGTGCCCCCCGGCCGGCCCGACCCGTCCACCACCGAGGCGGCGCCGGGGGCGCTCAAGCTCAAGCCGCTGCCGGCGCGCAAGGCGAAGTTGTCGCTCGTCGAGGTGATGCGCGACCTCGCCCTGGAAGATGGGGGCTTCGCCAGGGGGGTGCTCCCGCTGCTGGAGGAGTTCATGACCTCGCGCGGCCTCAGCGAACGCGCCGCCTGCCTGGTGGCCGTCACGCGCATTCGCCACCGGCACCCCGAGCTTCGCAAGGCGCTGGAGGGGTCGCCCTCATGAAGGCCAAATACTTCACCTACCGGGGAGACGTGAAGGCGCTCGCCGTCGCGGGCAGCGCCCTCGTCTTCGTCACGGCCCACCCCGAGGGGCAGGCGACGGCGCTCTATCGCCTCGATCCCCAGGAGCTCACCCTCGGCGCGCGCCCCTTCCCGGTCGGCGGGCGCGTCCTGCTCGCGGCGGACGACGGCCTGTGGGTCGCCGGCACCGACGGCCAGCTCTACCACGCCCCGCTCGAAGGCGGCGATCCGGCGGCGCGCGGGGCGAAGTTCGCCGAGCCCCCGGTGGCGCTGTCGGCGCTGGCCGGCGGACGGCTGGCGGTGGCGACGGGGGCGCAGGTCGCCGTGGTGGCTCGCGGCGACGGCAAGGTGGTGCAGACGCTCGACCTGACCGACCCCGTGACGTGCCTGGCGTCCGACCCGACGGGGCGATGGCTGGCCGCCGGGACGATCAAGGGCACCGTCGCCGTCTTCGAGTGCGAGACGAACGCCGGCACGTTCCAACTCAGCGATTCGGCGGCGCTGCACGAGGCGGCGGTGACGGCGCTGCTGTTCGAGGCGGACGATTTGCGCTTCCTCTCGGCGGGGGCCGACCAGAAGTTGCTCTCGACGCACGCGCGCGGCGCGTTGGAGGCGGAGGACCGCGGGCGGGGGGCCAACCACGCCGAGCCGATCGCGGCACTGGTCGCCGGGCCGGCAGGGCGCTTCCTCACGGGCAGCCGCGACTCGTCGCTCAAGGCCTGGCCGCGCGGGCGCGGCACCCGGTCGGTGACGCTGGCGGAAGGACTGGGCAAGGTGGTCGCCCTCGCCGTCGTGCCAGTCCACGGCAAGCCGCAGGCGGTGGCGGCGTGCGAGGACAACACCCTGCGCTTCTTCGAGCTGGACGAGGAGGGGAAGTTCGGCGAGCCGACGGTGCGCGTCCACGGGGCCGACGGCTGGGCGAAGCACGAACTGGGGCAGGACGACCCCAAGCGGCGCGAGTCGGCGCTGCGGGCGGTCGCGGGCTTCGCCGACGCCGACGCGATCAAGCGCATCTATCATCAGATGAACAACGACGCCGACCACGCCCTGCGCGTGCTCGCGTGCGAATTGCTCGGCGAGTCGAAGCACCCGCAGGCGGGCAAGGCGCTGGAGAAGGCGCTGACCCACAAGGACGGGGCAGTGCGCATCTCGGCCTTTGCAGGGCTGCGCCGGCACGCCGAGCCGGGCTCGTTGCGGCCGCTGGTGCTGGCGCTCAAGGCCGAGCACGCCGACGTGGGCCAGCGGGCGGTGGACGCCCTGGCCGAACTGGCGTTGAAGGACGACCAGGCCCGGGGCCGACTGGTCAAGGCGCTGGGGGCCAAGGCGCCTGAAGTGCGGCGGTCCGCGCTGGCGGGCCTGGAGCGCCTGGGCGGCTCGCGCTCGCCGGAAGCGAGCTTGACGGCGCTGGCGTCGGAGCACGCCGACCTGCGGCGGCTGGCGCTGTTGCGCCTGTACAAGAGGAAGCTGCTGCACGACGGGCGCGTTCACGCGGCGCTGCGCTGGCGCGTCAACGACGGCGACGCCGAGGTGCGGCGGATCGCGTTCTTGCTGTCGCTGCACACGAGCGACAAGCTGCTGCGCACGCTACGAGGGAAGGACCGCGAGCTGAGTCGCCAGGTCGCGGAGTTGGAGGCGGCGGCCGAGGCGACGGGGGCGTGAGGAACGGCGGGAGAAGCTCGGGGGCCGGCGATGGCGGTCTACCTCGTTTACCGATCTCACTACGACCCGAGCGGCCGAGACGTCCGCCGGTTCGAGGGGGACAGCATGCTCGGCTGGTTCCGCTCGATCTGGAAGCCAACCCCGGAAGCAGGCTACGCCGACCAATTCGGCGGCCTGTTCGAGCGGATCGAAGAGGAGAAGTGGCTACCGCCGCAGGGCCCGCAGGAACTGTCGCATTACTTGAGCGAGTCGATGTACCTCAACGAGATCCTGGTCGAGGAGAACTGCCTGCAAGTCCTCACCGACGACGACGTACAGGAGATGGCGCTCTACGCGTTCGACGACCACTTCCGGGATGCCCACCCGGGGCTGACCGACTACCTCGTGCTTCCCGGCTGGAGACTGCCCGATGGCGATTCCGACGGCGCGTTCGAGCCGGTCGGCCGGATGACCGACCTGCCGGAGGGGAGCGAGCCCGGCACCACCTACGCGGGCACGTTCGGCTTCTACGACAAGTGCAACCTCAGCGACCTGGGCGAAGCAGGGGGGTGGCGGATGCGGGGCGTTCGGCCCTCGGACCTGGTGCGTTACTTGATCGAATTCTCCAAAGCGGTAGAGCTCGACGGTGCATTGCCCGAAGTCCAGCAAGGCGCCGTCGCCGCGCTCGCTGGGGCGGCGGAGGGCGAAGATGCAGGGTTTCGCGCCGCCATTCGCGACGAGCCAGGGGAGCCGGCGCACTGGAACGCCTACGCCGACTGGGCCCAGGACCGCGGGCTGCCGCCTCCGGGCCTGACGTTGCTCCGGGACGCGCTTCTCCTGGCCGATCCGTACGTGTCCTCGCTCAAGGACAGCCGAGATCCCGACAAGGACCTCGTTTGTGTCACCCCGCACGTGGCCCAGGCGTGCAAGCACGTCGCGCGGTGGGGCAATTCGGACCTCTACCACCAGTGGTTCTTCTTCGACGACCGCTGGGCCGCCGCCTTCCCGCACGTGGCGAACGGCATCTTTCGGTTCGGGGGCCGCTGGGACGTGCTCTCCACCACGCCGGAGGAGGAATCATGAGATCGCCCCAACCCCACGATCTGAACGACGACGACCTGGCGCCCCTGCTCCAGGCCGCCGCCAGCCGTTCGCTCGACACCTGCCTGCGCGGGGCGCGCTGCCTCGCGGTGCTGGGCGACCCCCGCGCCTTCGGGCTGCTGCTCCAGCTGAGTCGCGAGAACGACGCCCCGGCGCGCGCCGACGTGTGCCGCGCCCTCGCCGAGCTAGACGACCCCCGCGCCATCGACCGGCTGCGCTCGCTGCTCTTCGACCCCGAGCCGCCCGTCCGCGACGCGGCCTTCTCGGCGCTCGCCCGGCTCCAGGCGCGCGAGCCCCTGCGTAGCGCCGAGGCCGGGCTCAACGCCACCTTCGAGGACGTGCGCTGGCGCGGCCTCCAGGTGCTCGTCGCCACCCTCAAGGCGGCGCCCGACAGCGCCCCGGCCCGCGAGCTGCTCGCCCGCGCTCTCAACGACAGCTTCCCCGGCGTGCGCGGCGAGGCGTGGAAGTCGGCGCTCAACCTCCAGATCGACGGCGGCGGCATCCGCACCCTGCGCTTCGCGCTCCAGAGCCTCCACGCCGACGTCCGCCGCGAGGTTCTGACCGAGGTGATGGCCCAGGTCCAGGAGCCGTGGGCGTGGGAGCTCCTGCTCGAGTTCTACAACGACCACGAGCCGCGGCTGCGCGAGGAGGCGTTCACGTTCGCGGTCCGCAAGAACAAGGAGCTCCCGCCGCTGGAGGCGGCCCTGCGGTCGCAGTACCCCGACGTCCGCCGCCTTGCCGTCGATGCCCTCATCAAGAAGCACACCGCCGCCGCTCAGGCGCTCCTCGTGCGTGCCCTCAGCGACGCCGACAAGGACGTGCGCCAGCACGCCCTGGGCGCCCTGGTGGGCGAGGACGCGCGCGGCGCCCTGACCGAGGCGCTGGCCAGCCCCCACGCCGACGTCCGCGGGCGCGCCGCCGGGGCCCTGGCGCGGCACGGCGACCTCGCCGCCCTGGCGCCGCTGCTGGCGCTGGCCACGGTCCCCGAGCCCGAGTTGCGCGAGCGCCAGGCCGACTGGCTCGCCCTCGTCGAATCGGCCCTCGACGGCCTGGCCGAGCTCGGCGAGCCGTCGGCGCGGACGGCGCTGGTCCCGCTCCTCAAGAGCCCGCACGCCGCCGTCCGCAAGGGGGCGGCGAAGGCCCTGGCGTGGGTGACGCTGCCGCACCACGGCGAGACGCTGGGGCAAGCGCTCCAGCACGACGACCCGCAGGTGAAGTACCGCGCCGCGCTCGGCCTGGCCTACGCCGGCGACCCTCTGGCGGCGTCGCTCGTCTTCTCCGCCCCCGCGGGGCAGGTGCTTTCCCGGGACGAGCAGCTCGTGGCAGCGTTCGGCCTGGGGCCGGCCGGCGAGGACCAGCTCACCGTCTTCCTCGACGACGACGACGAGTCCCTGCGCACGCGGGCGCTCGTGCTGCTGATGCTGCTGGAGCTGAAGGCACCGAAGGGGGGGCCCGTCCGCTGCCTGCGCTGTCTGTCGGCCCGCCCGCCGCGCGCCCGGCTGACGGCAGCCCGAGCCCTGGAGGCGTTCGCCGATCCCGGCGCGTTCCGCGACTTCGTGGTGCAGCTGTTCAACGACCGCGGCGACGAGCCGGCCGGCAAGGTGTCGGCCGAGACGGTGAACGACGTGGCCGAATTGCTCGCCAACGGCCCCCCCGTGGCGAAGGCGCGCACCGCCCATCTGCTGAAGCTGCTGGCGGAGAAGGAGCCGGCGGCATGGGAGCAGGCGTGGGCCCTGCACGCGGCGCGCTTTGCCGCGCAGATCGGGGCGCTGCGCGAGTCAGCGCGGGAGAGGCCGGCGCCCGAGCGCCAGTACACGGCGGGGCAACTTCAGGAGATGGCGTTCGGGGCCTACGTCGGCCTCGTCCGCGAGCAGGGCGGATCGTCGGGCGGGGGCCGGGGCACCGAGGCGCAGGTGATCCGGGTGCGGCAGACGGCGCTGGGGCGCGTGCGCGCCCTGGCCGCGTCGGCGGGGCAGGAGAGCGCCGTGCGCACGGTGCTGGTGCAGGCGCTGGGCGACCCCAACCAGGCCGTGCGCCTCCAGGCGTTCGACGAGCTGGCCGCGCTGGGCGTGAGTGCCGATGCGCTGGGCGCTGCGGCCCTGGGGGCGGGGCACACCGACGTCGCCGTTCGCGGATTGGAAGCGCTGGCCGGGGGCGGCACCTCGGCGGAAGGCCAGGCCGTGCTCGAGGACGCCATGCGCTCGCGCACCGACCAGCTCGCCGTCGAGGCGGCCAAGTTGCTGATCGCTCGCCGCTCCCTGGTGCCGGTGGCCGGGCTGGCGCTGGGGGCGGCGTTCGAGCCGTTGCGCCAGCAGGCCGTCGCCTGGCTGGCGTCCGAGTACGACAAGGGCCCCGAGGCGGTCGAGCTATTGCGACAGGCGCTGACGTCGCGCCACCGCAGGGTGAGCGAGGCCGCGGCGCTGGAGCTGGGCCTGAAGAAAGACCTGGCCGCCTTCGACGCGCTGAGGAAGCACCTGGCGGCCCACAAGGAAGAGGACCACCAGCGCACCTTCCTCGCCGCCCTCGGGGCGCTGGGCGACGCGCGCGCCGCCGGCGCCTTCCTCGACTTGGTGGAGCGCGAGGGGGCCACAACACTTGCGGGAGAGCTCCTGGCGGCGGCGGGCTCTTTCCGCCGGCCTGAGACCGCCGACCGACTCCTCGCCCTCGCCGAGAAGAAGGAAGAGTGGCGCGATCCCGCTTTGCGGGCCGTCCTCACCGTCAGCGGCTACGACCAGGGGGTGCCGGGCCCCGAGGAAGACGAGGAGCGCCAGCGCCCGCCCGAGCCGGAGCATCCGCGGCACGACGCCGTCCTGGCCCGGCTGATGGAGCGCGGCATCGCCCTGCGCCAGCCGCGCCTGCTCGCCGGGCTGACCGAGCCGGCGCGCTGGGCGCGCGGCAAGGAAGTGGGGCCGCCGTTGGCGACGCTGAGCGTTCACGCCGACAACAACCTGCGCCACTCCGCCATTCAGGCGCTCGGCTGGCGCCTGCGCAAGCGCGGCGGGCCGGCCGAGCCGCTGCTGGCGGCGCTGAAGCAGCGCGACCCCGTCGCCCAGTTCCTCGCCGCCGAGGGCCTGGGCCGCGCCGGCCGGGCCGAGGGGCTGAGCCCCCTGCTGGCGGCCGTCGAGTTGCAGGAGGACGCGCACCTCCGGCAGCGGGCCGTGCGCGCCCTGGGCGAGCTGGGCGACGCTCGCGCCCTCGACCTGCTGCTCAAGCTCGCCAACGACCCGGAGCACGCCCTGCGGCCCACCGCCGCCGAGGCGCTCGGGCACATCGGCCGGTCGGAAAAGGCCGACGAGGTGCTGACCCTGCTCGCGGGCCTGGCCGGTGGCCCCGGCCCCCTGGCCGAGAGCGCCCTCAAGGGGCTGCGCTGGCTCGACCACCCCGAGGGCTGGCAGCTCATCCGCCGGCGCGCGGCCGACGAGCGCTGGCCCTACCAGCCCTCCGCCATCGACCTGCTGGGCCACCACGACGACCAGGCCACCCGCGACCTGTTGCTGCGGCTGCTGGCGGAGGCCAAGAACTACCATTCCTTCGTCGCCGCCCTCACCGCCTCCCGCCGCCTGTGGGGGCCGGAATCGCTCGAGCCCGATTACGCCGCGGCGCAGCACAAGCAAAGCGGCCCGACCGAGCGCGACGAGGTGCTGCGCCGGCTGCGCGAGCGCGGCGATGCCCGGCGCCTGCTCGAGGTCTTGCCCAAACTGAGCCCCGAGGTCGCCGGGTTGGTGAAGGGCATTCTCCTCGGCCGCAAGCCATTGCCCGTCGCGGAGGCGCGCGTGGTGGTGGTCGGCCCCGACGCGATGGCGGCCGGGGTGGCCGCCCACCTGCTCGGCCGGGCCGGGGACGAGGCGAGCTCCGCCGGGCCGGACGTCGCGTCCGCCCTGGGGCACTGGTGGGCGGAGTGGGACAAGGCCCGCCAGGAAGAGGCGCGCCGGGGCGCGCAGGCCGGGACGCGCGCCGGCCCGCTGACGGGGCCGTTGCGCAGTCTCGTCTGGGCGGCGGGGCGCCTGGGCGTCGGCGCTGACACGTTGCGGACGATCGCCACGACGCGCTCCGAGACGACCTTCGACCGCCCCCTGCGGCGCGAGGCGGTGGCGGCCCTCGCGGCGGGGAAGGCGACGAAGGAGGCCCTCGCGGCGCTGGAGCTTCTGGCCGTGGGCGACGACCCGGAGGTGCGCGCCCTGGCCGCGCAGGCCGTCGCCCGTCACGACGCCAACCGGGCGGAGGCGCTGGCCGGCCGGGTGTTGATGGACCGTGTGACGTTCAACCGGCTGGCGGCGCACGCCCCCGCCGCCGTGGCCGGCGCCCTCCGCCAGGCCGCGGCGCAACAACACTATCAAGGCGTCGCGGTCCCCCACCTGGCGGCGCGCCGCGACGTCGAGGCGCTGACGGCCGTGATCGGCAATCGCAGTCTACCCGATGACGCCCGGCTGGGCGCGGTGGAGGGACTGGCGGCGGCGAGCGCGGAGGCGGCCGAGGCGGAGCTGGTGCGCTTTGGCCTGGCGAAGGACGAGCCGGAAGAGTTGCGCAAGGCGGCGTGGCGCGGGCTGCGCCGTTCGCGCCGCGCCCGGGCGCGCGCGGCGGCCGGAAAGGAAGGGCCATCATGAGCGAGGCGAGCCCCAACGCCCCCGCGCCCGAGTCGGCGCCGGCGACCACCGTGACCGTCGCCTACGAAGACGCCAGTCGGCTCGTCAGTTCGGGCGCGACGGCGCAGCTGGCGCTGTTCGCCAACGTCTACCGCGACCCGGTGCGCCTCGACGGCATCATCAAGGAGCCGTTGCGCTTCCGCGAGGCGCTGGCCACGCTCTACGCCGTCGTCGGCAGCGACTACCGCTACGCCCCCAAGGACCGCACGGCTTACCTCGCCTACCTGCGCATGCGCCGCGAGTCGGCGGGCCTGGGGGCGAAGCAGTCGCAGCAGGCGTTCCTCGAGTGGGCCCTCCGCAACGACCCGCTCGCCTTCCTCCTGCTCGACCCCGTCGTCACGGTCCACCCCGATCAGGTCTTCTTCGAGGTGTTCAGCAAGGACGAGGGCACCTACGCCAAGCTCGGCATCGACCTGACCGCGTTCGACCTCGCCTACCAGCCGGCCTGCGGCACGACCAACATCGACTTCAGCCCCACCCTGTTCGCCGGCATCGAGCAGATGCGCAGCTACCGCGAGACGCGCCTCTCGATCGGCCGCGAGGCGGTCAAGCTCGCCACCACCTCGGCCACGTCGGTGCTGGAGAAGAAGGCCCGCATCCCCGACTCGTGGCTGCGCGGCTTCCTGCAAGTGCAGTCGGCCGCGGCCCTCCCCCGGGAGGTCTTCGCGCTGGCGCCCATCGACCTCTACAACTTGTTGCGCCACCTGCGAATGCACGGCGACCGCAAGGGCAAGCGCCGCGGGCTGCGCATCGAACTGGTGCCGGGCGAGGCGCCGCGCATGGTGCTGGAGCCGTGGGAGACCGTGATGCCCTCGACGGCGGGGGCCCACAAGGGCCGCGTGGCCCGCGTGGTGCGCCTGTGGGGTCGCCGGCGCTTGCTGATGCTGCGCCGGCTGCTGCCCTTCGTCGAGCGCGTCGAGGTCCATTTGCTCGGCAGCGGGCTGCCGAGCTTCTGGGTTCTGCGCGCCGGCCCGGTGACGCTCACCCTGGGGCTGAGCGGGTTCACCGCCGCCAACTGGTCGCAGGCCGCCACCTTCGACTTGCTGTTGCCGCGCAAGACGCAGAGCGGCAAGCCCCTTGAAAAGGTGCTCGACCGCCTTGCCGCCGTGTGGGTCTCCACCGCCGCCGACCTCTCGACCGCGACCGGGCTGAAGGGGGCCGCGCTGGTGGAGGCGCTCCAGGCCGGCTGCCAGCAGGGCAAGCTGATGTACGACGTGGCCGGCGACGTCTACCGGCTGCGCGCGCTGACCGAGGCCCCGCTCGACTTCACGCGCCTGGAGTACCGCAACGGGCGCGAGCGCACCGCGCACGACCTCCTGGCGCGGCGCAGCGCCGTGAAGATCGTCACGGAGAACCGCATCGCCCGCACGGGCGTCGAGCTGACGGGCAACGTGGCGGTCGAGGAGGACCGGCGCGAGTACCGCCCGCAGATGTTGCTCACGGAGGAGGGCCAGGTCAACAAGGCAGAGTGTACCTGCACGTTCTTCCGCAAGCAGGGGCTCAAGGCGGGGCCGTGCGCCCACCTGATCGCGCTGCGGCTGGCCTACGCCGAGCAGGAGGCGCGGCGGGCGCGCGGCGCCGAGGCGGGGGAAGCGGTCTTGGTGGAGACGCGCACCTACAGCCGGCGCGACGAGGCCGGCGAGGAGGTGGTGCAGGTGACGCTGGACCGGGCGCGGCTCAAGGTGCGCTGGGGGCGGGCCGCCGAGCCGATGCGATTGCAGGTGTTGCGCTTCAACTCGGCCGAGGAGGCGCGCGCCGCCTACTTCGCCCGCCTGGGCGAGCTGACCGCCCGGGGGCTCCTCGACGTGACGGCGGGGTGAAAGCATGGCAGAGGAAACGGACCTGATAACGCTCTGGCGCACCATCGCCCAGGCCGGCGGCATCCCGGCCTGGGTCGATGCGCAACTCACGGCGCGCGGGCTGCTGGTGACGCGCCGCGACGCGGCGACGCTTTCGGATCGCGACCGCGAGGCCTACAAGAAGGAGCTCAAGGCCGAGGCGGCGGCGCGGCGCGAGCTGCGCAAGCAGGCGTGGCTGGCGTATCGGGCCAACCACGTCGTCCACCTCGGCGAGGGCGTCTACTGGAACGACGTGACCGCGCCGGACAAGTGGGACGTGGCCAACGCCGAGGAGCGGGCGGCCGAGAACGAGCTGCCGGCGCTGGGCACGCCGCAGGAGCTGGCCGAGGCGCTGGGGCTGAGCGTCGCGAAGTTGCGCTGGCTGGCCTACCACCGCGAGGCGGCGACGAGCATCCACTACCGGCGTTTCGTCATCCCCAAGCGGGGCGGGGGCGAGCGGGCGATCTGGGCGCCCCTGCCGACGCTGAAGGCGGCGCAGCACTGGGTGCTGCGCAACGTCGTCGAAAAGCTCCCGGTCCACGGGTCGGCGCACGGGTTCTTGCCGGGAAGATCGATCCTCACCAACGCGGCGGCGCACGTGGGGGCGCGGGTGGTGGTGAAGGTGGACGTGAAAGACTTCTTCCCAACGGTGACGTTGGCGCGGGTGCGTGGCATCTTCCGCAAGGCGGGGTATCGCGAGCAAGTGGCGACCCTGCTGGCGCTGCTCTGCACCGAGGCGCCGCGCGAGGTGGTGGCGCTGGAAGGGAAAACCTACTACGTGGCGCTGGGCCCGCGCTGCCTGCCGCAGGGGGCGCCGACGAGCCCGGGGCTGACGAACACGCTCTGCCTGCGGCTCGACCGGCGCATCAGCGGGCTGGCGCGCCGGCTGGGCTGGCGCTACACGCGCTACGCCGACGACCTGACGTTCAGCCTGCCGGGCGACCACAAGGGCAAGCCTGGGCTGGGCGCGCTGCTCGGCCTGGTGCGCCGACTCGTGCAGGCGGAGGGCTTCCGCCTCCACCCGGACAAGACGCGCGTGCATCGCCGGGGTGGGCGGCAGCAGGTGACGGGGCTGGTGATCAACGGCGAGGGCACGCCGCGCGTGCCGCGCAAGTTGCGCCGCCAGTTGCGCGCCGCGGCGCACAACCTGAAGCAGGGCAAGCCGCTCAAGGAGGGCGAGACGGTGGCGCGCCTGGTGGGGCAGGTGGCGTACGTGGCGATGACGGACAAGAAGCTGGGGGCGAAGTTGCTGGCGGGGCTGGGGCGGGGGCGGTGAGGTCAGCGCGGCGAGCGCTTCGAGGCCTCGAAGAAGCGCCGCGGTTTCAGGGGCGCGCGAAAGCCCGGGACAGGGCGGCCGAGCTCCCGGGGGGGGCGCTCAGTGGGGCGAGCGCTTGATGGTCAGGTTCAGCGAACCGTGAGCCCCGGGAGGGTGCTTTCGCAGGAGCTCGAATTCCTCCACCCTCAGGGGGCCCGCCTTGGCGAACGTCGTGGCCCTGAAGTCCGTCGAGGTTCCGTCCTTGTCCGGCGCGTCGAGGACCACGTTGCTCTTTTGGCCAGAACGTCCGTGTCCCGCCTGACACTCGCCTCATCCTCCCCCGTCAGCCCAAGCTGCGGGGGGCGCTCGGCTCGCGGCACCTCCTTCCCCCTTTTGAGCGGGTCGTTGCCCTCAAAGGAGCTCGTCGCGGGCGATCCCGTCGGGCCCGTACGTCTGCTCGAAGAACCAGGCCCATTCGTCCTCCTGGTCGGCAGCCTCCTGGTAGAGCTTCCAGACGGCCTGCGCGTCGAGGGAGGGCCCCAGAACGATGCTGGGAGCGCCCGATTCCGGGGCGAGGTACAACTGCCCGCAGCGCTCGCAGAGCTTGATGAGGACCGAGAGGATCGCGACGCCCCCGCGGACGTGGAAGAAGTCGCCGGGCGTCAGGGGCCGAGCAGCGCCATGACCTCGTTGTGGAGGTTGGCCAATCGGTTGGTGACGACGTCCACCACGAGGAGGCCGATGCCGCGCGTCAGGTAGCTGACGCACCTGGCCGCGAAGGCGCGGCGCGTTTCCGGGCGGTCCTTGTTGCCGGGGCTGACCAGTTCGATGGCGCCGACCAGGGTGGCGCCGGTGGAGGTGGCGAAGACCCGGACTTCGACGTCGTCGGGGAACACGGTCGGCACGACCAGGCTCGTGGCAGGCGGGGCCCACGCGTCCGCCAGGGCGGTCCCTCCTCGCGCCCCGGCGGGGGCCTCCGCGCGGGTGGCGACGCCGATCTCGACCTGGCTGCCGACGTGGACCTGCATGTCGGCGAAATACTCCTCGCCGAGGAGGTCGCGGTTGAGCTTTTCGACGAGCGCCGCCGCCCAGAGGGTGTGGAAGCCTTCCCAGGTGCGGCGCTCGCTTAGGCGAGCGGCAGGCGAGTACAGGCCGTTGGACGGCTGGCCTGGTGCGTGCGGGCGGGGGGCGGGGGGGGCAGGGGGGGCGGCGGTCGGGGGGGGGTTTGGGAGCGCGCGGGGG
>JBBSEZ010000007.1:0-61945 GCA_038239195.1 Gemmatales bacterium | reverse complement strand
CGGGCGTGCTCTGGGGGGGGGTTGCCTTGGCGTGGGGGGGGGGGGGAACGTGGTGGGTTGGTGCGGTCTTTTAGCGCCGCTGCGCAGAAGCGTGGGGCCGCCACGCTTCTGCGACGCGTCGCTAAACGCGAGAACGTCACACGCGCGCCAGCGCCAGCGCGATGCGGGCCAGGCAGCGCTGCTTGCCGTGGATGGCGAGGATGTCGAACGCCCCGAAGCTCGCCGCCTTGCCCGTCAGGGCGACGCGCAGCGGCTGGACGATCTGGCCGAGCCCCACGCCCTCGGCCGTCGCGAAGGCCTCGATCGTCTTCTCCAGCGATGCGACGTCGAAGGCGGGTGTCGCCGCCAGCCGCTCCTTGCACCGCGCCAGGAACTGGGCCGCCTCTGGCTTGCGGACGAATTTGTCGAACGCCTTCTCGTCGTACGGCAACTGATCGTCGGGCGTGAAGAAGTCGCGGTAGTCGAGGACGTCGCCCGCGACCTTGATGCGCTCCCCGGCGGCGCGCACGATGGCCGTCACCTTCTCGACCACCTCGGGGGGAGGCGGCGAGGGGATGAGGTTGGCCTTTTCCAGATACGGCAAGACCATCGGGAGCTTTTTCTCCAGGGGCAGGACGGTCATGTAGCGCTCCTGGAAGGCGAACAGCTTCTTGGCGTCGAAGCTGGCCGGGCCCTTGCTGACTTGCTCCAGCGAGAAGATGCGGACCATTTCGTCGAGCGTGAACATCTCCGTTTTGCCGTCGGGGTGCGACCAGCCCAGCAGAAGCAAGTAGTTCAGGATTGCCTCGGGCAGATAGCCAACCTGCTCGTAGAAATCGCCGATCACCGGGTTGAAACACTCCTCGCTGGTAGTCAGCCCGATGGCGTTGGCAATGGCCTGTCCGTGATCGGCGATCTTCTTGAAGTCTGGGTTCTTCAGGTATTGCTTGAGCTTGCGCTTGCTCAGTTTGGTCTTGCTGCCAGGCTCGGCGACGAAGGGCACGTGGGCATACTGGGGCAGGTCGTACCCGAGCCCGCGGGCGATGAAGATTTGCCGCGGTGTGTTCGACAGGTGCTCCTCCGCCCGGATCACGTGCGTGATCTTCATGTCGTAGTCATCGACGACGTTGGCGAGGTTGTACAGGCACGTCCCGTCGGTACGCTGAATCACGTGGTCCGCCTCGTTGGACCACTCCACCCTCATGTCGCCGCGGATGAGGTCGGCGAACGTGCAGGCGCCCTCGCGCGGCATCTTGAGGCGCACGACGCCCTTTCGCCCCTCGGCCTCGAAGCGGGCGAGCTCGGCCGGCGTCTCGGCCATCCACTTGCGGCTGTAGACGAACTGACGATTGGCGCCCTCCGCCACGGCTCGCTCGGCGGCCATCTCATCCGCCGTGGCGTAATCGTGGTAGGCGTGGCCTTTCTCAACGAGTTGTCGCACGGCCTCCCGATAGACCGGCTGCTTCTGCGACTGGTAGTAAGGGCCGTGCGGCCCGCCGACCTCGGCGCCCTCGTCCCAGTCAAGATGCAGCCAGCGAAAGCCGTGCAAGATCGGGGCGAGGGCCTCGGCCACGTTGCGCTGGGCGTCGGTGTCATCGACGCGCAAGATGAACACGCACTCGCCGCCGTGGTGGCGCGCGAACAGCCAGTTGAACAGCGCCGTGCGGACGCCGCCGATGTGCAAATAGCCCGTCGGGCTCGGGGCGAAACGTGTACGAACAACCATGTCGCTTCCAGCTCTCCGCCGGGGGGGCCGATCCAGTCCCACCATCTTATCGCCCGCCGCCGGCCCTCGCCAGGGAGAGACACGCGGGCCCCTTTGTTCTTGTGGCGGGCCCTCGCCCGCCCGTATGCTAAAGACGGGGAGAGCGACGGGGGCGCGAAGAGGTTGCGACGATGGAAGTGCGACTCGTGGTCGGACAGGGCCGGCAGCGCAAGGTGTTCGAGTTGACGGGCCCGTCGGCGGTGATCGGGCGGAGCAGGGGCAACACGGTGCGCATCCCGTCGGCCGAGGTGAGCCGGCGGCATTGCCGGTTGCGCATGCGCGACGGCCAGGTCACGATCGAGGACCTCGATAGCGTCAACGGCACCTTTCTCAACGGTGCCCGCGTCGTGGGCACGGAAGCCGTCGGCCCCAGCGACCGCATCGAAGTGGGGCCCGTGACGTTCGTGGTGGAGTACGAGCTCAGCATGGAGCCGCTGGGCCTGGACGACCAGGGCTCGCCATTCGAGGTGCTCGGGCAGGCGAGGGGGGAAGAGGTGGGGGAGGGCCTCGAAGTGGTGGGAGAGGAACTGGAGGTGGCCGAGGGCCTCGAAGTGATCGAAGAGGGGCCCGTCCTGGAACTGGAACTGGGCCCCGAAAGGAAGCAGCACTGGTCCCAGGAAGACCCCGAGCTCGTCGCCGTCGAGGAGGAGGTCGTGCTCGACCTTTTCCCCGACGAGCCGGAGGAGGCCCCGCCAAACGCCGACATGCTCGACCTGCTGGCGGACATGGAAGACGCCCGCACGTCCCGCCAGAAGAAGCCCAAGAAGACGTGACCCTTCTGGGGGCGTCCGGGCCTTTTTCTCCACGGGCGCGTTCCCGCGCGCGAAAGTGCTTGCTTGTCCTCCCAACGCTGGTGTATGATCGAAATTGCACGTTACGCATGCTCCTGCCTGGCCACCCCCCGCCGTCCCGGAAAAGCCTTCGATCGGAAGCGGTTGGGGCGCCTCCCGGAAAGGTGTGGCGATGTCTGCTCCATCCACCTCGACCCAGTTCCTTGAGTTGGCCGTCAAGAGCGGCCTGCTGAGCCCGCAAGACCTTCAGGCTTATCTCCAACACCGGCTCAAGACGAGTGGGGGCGATCCTGCCACGCCCGGTCCCGGTCTGCTGCCCAAGGTGCCCCGGGCGTTGGCCAACGCCATGGTGCGGGACCGGCTCCTGACGCGCTTTCAGGTCGAACAGCTCCTCCTCGGCAGGTGGCGGCACTTCATCCTCAGCGGCAAATACGTGGTCCTCGGCCCCCTGGGCTCTGGCGGCATGGGCCAGGTCTTCCTCTGCGAACACAAGGTAATGCGCCGCCGCGTCGCCGTGAAGGTCCTGCCCCCAACCCACTCCAACAACCCCGCCGCGCTGGAGCGCTTCCACCGCGAGGCACGTGCCGTCGCCCAACTCCGTCATCCCAACATCGTCGGCGGCCACGACGTCGATCGGGACGGCAACGTTCACTTCCTGGTCATGGAGCACATCGACGGCAGCACTTTTCACAAGCTCGTCAGGGAGCACGGGCCCCTCACCCCCCTCCGCGCCGCGCATTACGTCCGGCAGGCGGCGCTGGGCCTGCAGCACGCCCACGAGGCAGGGCTCGTTCACCGCGACGTCAAGCCGTCCAACCTGCTCCTCGAACGCACCGGGACCGTCAAGCTCCTCGACATGGGCCTGGCGCGTTTCTTCCACGACGAAACCGACGACCTCAGTAGCCGTAACGTCGAGACCGCCCTGGGTACGGCCAGTTACATGGCACCCGAACAGGCGCTGGACAGCCATGCCGCCGACGTCCGGGCCGACGTCTACAGCCTGGGGGCCACCTTCTACTTCCTCCTTGCCGGGCAAAGCCCATCCCCGCAGGGACCGCTTCTCGACAGAAGGGCCTCGCCCAACTCACCCCGTCCTCCCAGCCAGCCCTGGCCGCTCCGCGACCTCCGGCCGGAGGTGCCCGAGGGCCTGGCCGCCATACTCGACCGGATGATGGCCAAGGCGCCGGAGGAGCGCTTTCAGGCCCCCGCCGAGGTGGTCGAGGCCCTGGCCCCCTGGACGCAGGCACCCGTGCCGCCGCCGCCCGCCGCGGAGATGCCGGAACTGGTCGTCACTTTAACGAGATCGTCAGGGGGCCCGACCCCCACGGATTCTTCCGCCACCTCGGCGGTCCCCATCCCGCCCGCCTTCCTGTACGGGCCCCCTTCTTCCGCGACCTCCTTCCCCTGGCAGGCGGGTGACGAAACCTCCATTGACGCCTCGTGGCCCCTCTCCCCCCTTCCGATCCTTGCCGGGGGCCCGGGAGGGGTGGGTGGCAATGCCACCCACACCCTGACGGGGGCCGTGTCCCAGCAGGGCGGGGCCCGAGTGGGCGCCCTGGCGGCCCAGCCCCCCTTCCCTCCTGCTGGCCCCGAGGACGCCGACGGGGCCGGCCGGCCAAGGCCAACGGCCGTTCCCTCACCCGTAGGGGTGGGCCTTCCGCCACCCGCTCCGGTGGGGCAATGCGCTGGTGCCCCGGCCACGCCACGCCATCCGGCAGAGAAGCGCCGGCGGCCCTGGGCCCTGCTCGGGGCCGTGGCCGTCCTGCTCCTCGGGGCCCTCGGCGTTGCCGTTTACGTGGGGGCCCGCTCCTTCGAGAGCGCCAAGGGGCCCGCGCCGGTCGGCCAAACGGGAGGCCCGGCAACCGAGGCCCCGCCGCGGTTGAGGCTCCTGGTGCCGGCTTATTTCTACCCTTCCGCCGAGGGCCTGGCACAATGGGACCGGCTCATCGACTCCCCGGCCGCCGCGGCCACCGTGGCGATCGTCAACCCGGATAGCGGGCCAGGGACGGTGGCCGACCCAAACTACTCCAAGGTTCTTCGCCGGGCCCGGGCGAAAGGCATCACCCTCATCGGCTACGTCAGCACGAAATACGCCACCCGCCCGCTCGAGCAGGTGAAAGCCGACGTGGACCGATGGGCTCGGCTCTACCCGGAGGCCCAGGGCATCTTCTTCGACGAGCAGGCGACCGCCCTCGACAAAGTGGACTACTACGTGGCCTTGTACGAGTACGTGCGGAAGCACCACGGCCTGGCCCTCGTCGTCACGAACCCGGGCACGGTCTGCGCCGAGGAGTACCTCGCGCGCCCCGCTTCCGACGTCGTTTGCCTGGCCGAGGCGCCGAAGGGCTTCAGCAGCTATCGTCCCCCTCCGTGGGCGTTCCGTTATCCCGCAACCCGCTTCGCCGCCCTGCTCTTCAAGATCGACTCCCCCGAGCAAATGAGAGCATACGTCCGCGGGATGGGCGAGAAACGAATCGGCTACTGCTACGTCACGGAAGTGGCGGGGACGAACCCGTGGGGCCGATTGTCCCGGTACTGGGAGGCCGAGGCGTCCGCCGTCCAGCAGTTCAACGCGCAGCAGAAAGCCCCTCGGCAAGGGCCCTGAGGACCGCCTTCGCCTCGCCCGTGCCCGGCAGTGGGCAGAGTGCCCAGAGCGCGCTCACTCCACCACGACCACCGCCTCCCCCAGCACCTCCGGCCGCGGCACGACGCCCAGCCCCGGCGCGCTCGATGCCGCCATCCGCCCGTCCTTGCGCTGCGGCGCCCCCTCGGCGATGCTCACGGTCACGTAACTGTTGAAGTCGGTCGCCGTGAACAGCAGCTCCGGCGGCGTGCTGTGCGCCAGGTGGGCGATGGCCGCGGTGACGACGTCGCCGCCCCAGCTATCCTCCAGGGTCATGGCGATGCCCAGCGACGCGCACAGGTCGCGCGCCTGCCGCGCCTTGGTCAGGCCCCCGAACTTGCTGATCTTGATGTTCACCACGTCCATCGCCAGGTCCGCCCGCCCACGCAGCAGCATGTCGATCGAATCGACGACCTCATCGAGCACGAACGGGTGGTCGGTGTGGCGGCGCACCGACAGACACTCCTCGTAGCTCAGGCAAGGCTGCTCGATGTAGACGTCGACGTCGCGAACGGCTCGCACCACCCGCAAGGCGTCGTGCATCAGCCAGCCGGTGTTGGCGTCGGCCACGAGCCGGTCGCCGGGCCGCAGCTCCTTTGCCACGGCGCGGATGCGGGCGACGTCCTCGGCGGGATCGCCGCCTACCTTGAGCTGGAAGCGCGTGTAGCCCTCGGCGCGGTAGCCGGCCACGCGCCGGGCCATCGCCTCGGGGGCCTCCTGCGAGATGGCCCGGTAGAGGACGAAGTCGTCGCCGTAGCGGCCGCCCAGCAGCGTGCAGACCGGCTGGCCGGATGCCTTGCCGAGAATGTCCCAGCAGGCCATGTCGATGCCGGACTTGACGTAGGGGTGGCCCTTCAGGGCGGCGTCCATGCGCCGCTGCAACTTGAGGAGCTCGCGCGGGTCTTCGCCGAGAAGGTGAGGCCCGAGCTCGGCGATGCCGGCGCGCACCCCGTTGGCGTAGGCGGGCAGGTAGAACGGCCCCAGCGGGCAGACCTCGCCGTGGCCGGTGACGCCCTCGTCGGTATCGACGCGCACCACCGTGCTGTCGAAGACGGTGACGGCCTTGCCGCCCGACCAGCGGTAACTGCCCTCGCGCAGCGGCAGTTCCACCCGGTAGGCCGAGATGCGCCGGATCTTCATGGTCTGGTTCCCCCAACCCTCACAGCGCCCCCGGCGTCGCGATGGCCATCTGGTGCAGCGCCCAGCGGCACGCGGCGCGCACCGACAGGTTGGCGTCCGCCAGCGCCTCCAGCAGCACGAGCCGATGGCCCGGGTCGGCGCTCCCAAGCTTCGCCACCGCCAGGGCCGCGTTGCGCCGCACCACCGGCGAGCGCTGGCGATCCGCGATCAGGTCGATCAGGGCTCGCGCGAAGGCTGCCCGGTTCGGCCCGGGGTGAACGCGCTGCAGCCGGTAGAGGCTGTCCTCCAACTGCGTGGCCGTCGATTGGGCCTGGCGCAGCACCTCCAGATCGCGCTGCAGCGATTCCTGGGCGTACCCGCCCGGGTCCATCACCTTCTGCCGCGCCAGGTCGAGCGCCGCCAGCAGCGAGGCGAACACCGGCGTGAGGCCCGTCGGGATCGTCGTCTGCATCTGCTGGAGCATCTGCCGCTGCTCCACCACCTGCGTGGCCGTCAGCCCCTCGGAGCCCACGTCCGCCAGCAACTCGCGCAGTTTGCCGTCCAGCAGGTTGCGCAGGCGCTGGAGCGAGGCCTCCGGCTCGAAGAACTCCGCCCCCAGCCCCTGCTCCACCAGCGATAGCAATTGTACCTTGAGCGCCCGCACGGTCGCCGACAGGTTGCGCACCAGCTCCAGGGGCGGGCGGGCGTAGGCGCAGGCCACCAGCTCGTTCATCAGCCAGCGCGTGTTGCTGCGCGCGAGGTCTTCCAGGATGGCGACGGCGAACGCCCGCGTCTCTTCGCGGTCCAGCGGCGGGGCCGGGAGCCCGCCGCGGAGCAACTCCAGCGCCCACGTCACGTCCACCGCGCCGGCCAACGGCGCCAGCGCCGACCGCACCCGGCACTCGACGTCCGCCCATCCCAGGGTGCGCTTCGTCAACTCGCGGAACAGGGCCTCCAGCGTCGAGCCCTTGACCCCGCCCCAGTTCAGGGCCTGTCCCGGCAGGTAAAGGATGCCCTGGCGGTGCAGCAACTCCTCCACGCGCGGGGCCACGGCGTTGTTGGCGCCCTCGGCCACCAGGCGCACGCGCAGACGACGGGCCACGCCCTCGTCGATCACGTTCGGGATGGCGGCGGGGATGAAGACGTCGGCCTCCTGCACCATCAACTCGAGGCTGTCGGTCCCGCGAAAGGCCGGGCGAGCGCGGTCCGCCTCGCTGGGCGCGGCCAGCCACAGCGCGTCGAGCGGCCCGACGTGCTCCACGATCGGGCGCCGGCCGGCGCGCAGCCTCAAAAGCGCCGGGACGTCCAGTCCCTCTGCTCGATAGAGCCCGCCGAACTCGTCGCTGACGCCCACGATGCGGAACGCGCCGGCGGGCGATTCCTCCGTCAGCAGCCGGGCCACCGACCCGCCCACGTCGCCGAAGCCCTGAATCAGCACGCGCACGGGCGCCGCGTTCGACAGCCCGTAGCGGGCCATCCCGGGGTGGCGCAGCGCCTCGTTGAGGGAGGCGACGACGGTCCGCCCGGTCAGTTCCCAGGCCTGGTGGGGGAAGCCGCCCGCCGCGGCCGCCAGGCCCGTGACCGCCGGGTGCTGGCGCACGCCGCGCGCGGCGCCGACCTCCGCCGCCGTGGCATCGACCCAGGCCATCTCCTCCTCGCCCATGCGCATGTCGGGCCCGCCGATGTACTTGTGGGCCAGCACCCCCGCCAGCGCCGACGAGGCCGCCCAGCGGCACAGCGCGGCCTGCTTCTCTCCCGGAGGGACCGGGCCGGTGGCGTAGTAGCGCACTCCCCCCTTGGCCAGGATGAAGCGGGCCATGCCCAGCGCCCCGTAGAGCGCCGTCACCGCCTGGAAGTGCTTGCCTTCCTGGACCAGGATCGTCTTCCCGCCGTCGAACGGGACCTCGCCGAACGGGTTCTTGTCGTGCATCGCCTCGGCCAGCCGGATCACCTCATCCAGCAGCCGGTCGCGCGGCGGCGACGGGCCGATCGGCCCGCCATCGGTGTGGCAGAGCCGCCACGCCTGCTCGCCGATGCGCCCTTCTCCCTCGAAGTATCCCGGGTGGGCGCTGGCGTAGAGCACCACGGTGACGGGCAGCCCGCGCTCGCGACGCAGCGGCTCCAGCGCGTTGGTGTCCGCCACGTACTCGAGCAGGTCGGCGGGGACCGTGGGTCGCTCCCCGGCCGGCAGCAACTCGGCGAAGCGCGACAGCGCCTCGAGCAGTTCCGCCACCCCGACGCGGGTGGTCGCTTCCTCGGCCCGCGCGGCCGGCAGCCGCAACTGCCGCAGCACCGCGTGCAGCACCGCTTCGTCCTGCGACATGACGCGCTCCTCCTTCATCCCTCGTCCTGTTGAAGGCGATCGAGTCGCGCCTGGAGAGCGGTGCCGGCGTCGGCCAGCGGCCCAGCGTCGGCGTGGTCCTGGTTGGCCGCGCTCAACAGCGGCAGGCAACGGGCGAGGTAGTCCCGCAGGTCGGCGAGGAGCCGGCGGGACTCGTGCGCCTGCTCGTAGGCGGCGCACGCCTGGCGGAGCACCGAGCGCAACTCGTCGGGGTCCCACGGTTTGGTGAGGTAGCGGTAGACGTTGCCCTGGTTGATCGCGTCGATGACCGCCTTGATGTCGGCGTAGCCGGTGAAGATGAGCCGGATCGCCTCGGGCTGCGCCGGCCGGGCCCGCGCCAGGAACTCGACGCCGGTCATCTCGGGCATGCGCTGGTCGGTCATGATGGCATGGACGGGGTGCTGCCGCAGCGCTTCCAGCCCCTCGGCCGCGCTGGAGGCGGTGTAGACCTCGAAGTCCTTGCGCAACAGTCCCCGCAGGGAGTGCAGGATCTCCACCTCGTCGTCCACGATCAGGATCGGGTGCTTGCCGGTCTGGGTCACGTGGTCCATTCTCCTTATTGAGGGGCCCGCAGCGGAGACAGGCCGTGTTGCCGCTTGCGGCTTGGCGATCCTGCCCTTCGCGGCCAGAACGCCAAGCCGCAAGCGGCGAAGTCTGGGCCTCTTCGCTACGCGCCCCGGACTGTTTGAAGCGGCAGTCGGACGCGGAACAGGGTGCCGCGCCCGAGCGTGCTTTCGACCTCGATGGTGCCGCCGTGGTCGCGCACGATGCCGTAGCTGAGCGACAGGCCCAGGCCCGTGCCTTCGCCGACCGGCTTGGTCGTGAAGAAGGGCTCGAACAGGTGCGACAGGTGCTCGGGCTTGATCCCCGAGCCGTTGTCTTCGACCTCGATGAAGGCCTGGCCCGAAACCACTTTGGTGCGGACGGCCACCGTCCCGCCGTGCGCGCAGGCCTGCACGGCGTTGACCAGGAGGTTGAGGAAGACCTGATTGAGCTTGCCGGGCTGACACGCCATCGGCGGGAGCGGGCCGTAGTCGGCGCGAAGCTGGATCGCCTTCTTCTTCACCTCGTGGCCGATCATCTCCACCGTGGAGGTAAGGCCGGCGTTGAGGTCCGCCTCTTTGAGCTCGGCCTCGTCCAGCCGGGCGAAATCGCGCAGGTTCTTCACGATGTCGCGGACGCGCTGCAGGCCCTCCAGCGACTTGACGACGAGGCGCTCGAGGTTCTCGCGCAGGTAGCCGAAGTCCGCCTCTTCCTCCAGGCGCGCCGCCTCGGCAGCCAGCGCAGGCTCCACCCTCGCGAGGGCGTCGCGGCCTTCCCGATACTTGTCGAGGACGGCCAGGGCGGCCGGCACGTCCTGACGGAGCACGGCGAGGTTGTTGGTGACGTAGGCGAGCGGGTTGTTGATCTCGTGGGCCACGCCCGCCGCCAGTTGCCCGACGCTCGCCAGCTTCTCGCTCTGGCACAGTGCCGCCTGCGTCTCGCGCAGGGCCCGGTTCTGCTGCTCCAGGTCGTGCTCCAGGCGGAGGATGCGCTCGCCCTGGAGGCAGCGCACGCGCAACTCGTTGTGATCGAACGGCTTGGTCACGAAGTCGTCGGCCCCCGTCTCCATGCCGCGGACCACGTCCTCCTTGTTCGACCGGGCCGTCAGCAGGATGGTGTAGACGTAGTGGGGCCGGCGGCACGAACGGATGCGGCGCACCAGTTCGAGGCCATCGACCTCGGGCATCATCCAGTCGGTGATGACCAGGGGGAAGTCGCCGGCCTCGAAGAGGCGCCACGCCTCGGCGCCGTCGGCGGCGGGGGCCACCTCGTGCCCGAGCTTCGCCAGGATGGCGTGCAACAGGCGGCGGGAGATCGGGTCATCGTCTGCGATCAAGACGTTCATCGAGTGCCTCCCCGTGCAAGGCCGAGGATCGGGGCCCACGCGAGGCTTCTTGCGCGCATTCTACAAGACTGCCCGGTCAGGCGACACCCAGGAGCGCAGGTAGGCGAGCGTGGCGCTGAAGAAGGCGCGGCATCAAGCGCCCGCCAGCTCCCACAATTGCTCGGCCAGCCCGGTCAGGCTGGCGAACGGCTTCGCGAAGATGCACTTCGCCCCCCGCCGCACCAGCTCCTCGGGCGCGTACTTGCCCGTGTTGCCGGACATGAACGCGACCCGAACCTGCGGAGCGATCTGCTGGAGGGCGATTAGCGCCTGCGGGCCGTCCATCGGGGCCATCCTCACGTCCAGCAAGACCACGTCGATGGCGTCCTGGTGCCGGCGGAAGGCGTCCACGGCCTCCTCCCCGCCCGTCGCCAGGTGGACGGCAAAGCCATAGTGCCGCAAGACCTTCTCCAGCAGCATCAGGATGGCGGGCTCGTCCTCGACGATCAGGGCCGCGGGCTTGCGGGCACGGGCGAACCGGGCGATCACGGCGGGGAGCTCGGAAAAATCGATCGGCTTCTGGAGGTAGCCCACGTCGCCTAGCGCGTCGGCTTGGAGGGCCAGCTCGCCGACCGCGGAAAGGACGACGACCGGCACGCGGGCCAGCCGGACGTCCAGGGCCTGGGCCTGTCGGAAGCCCCAACCGCTCTGGACAGGCATCATCAGGTCCAGGAGGACCAGGTCGGGCGGCGCATTGGCGCGCAAGTAAGCGAGGGCCTCCTCGCCGTTGCCCGCCAGCGCGACCGCATGCCCTTCCTGCGCGAGGAACTGGGCCAGGGCCTCGCGCGCGGCGAGGTCGTCCTCGACCACCCGGATGTTCTTGCCTTGCGAGCTGGGAATCATGCGCCTCTCCCCACGTCTTCGGAGGGTTGGAAGGCTCACCTCGGGCTCGGCCTCAACGATCACTTGTCGAGCGGAAGCAACCAAATGTTGCGGAACTGCACCGCGCAGCCATTCTCTTGAAGCAGAATCGGGCCGGGGGCACAAGGGCTTCCGCCCAACCCTCGCAGGGTATTATCGGTGGCGATCAGCACCTTGTCGTGAATCTTCGTCCCGTTGTGATACACGGTCGCGATGGCGGGGCCGACCTTTTTTCCGTCCTTGCACGTCGGCGCCTGGAACTCGACGTCGAAGCTCTGCCAGATCGTGGGGGCCTTGCAGACGTTCGCGAGGGGCGCGGCGATGCTGTAGATGGCCCCGCAGTCGTCTTTCTGCCGCTTCTTCTGCCCGTAGCTGTCGAGCACCTGGACCTCGTACCGGCCCTGGAGGTACACGCCGCTATTGCCGCGCCGCTGGCCCGTCGCCTTGGGCTCGTAGCCGACGCGGAACTCGACGTGGAGCTTGAACTTGCCGGCGAACTTCTGCTTGGTCACGACGTCGCCGCTGCCGAACTTGACGTCCAACTCTCCACCCCTGAGGACGCGCCACGGGGCCGGCCCCTTCCCGCTGCGGGGCGCCCAGTTGTCCAGCCCCTTGCCGTCGAAGAGGACGATGGCGCCCCTCGGCGGGGGCATGCTCTTGACGTGCTCCTTGTCCTCGGGCCTGGCGATTTTGAGATCGCCAAAGCCATCGAAAGGCCCGTAAGCCCTCGAGGGAGTGGTGAAGGTCAGGACGAGGAGGACGGGCAGGATGGAACAATAGGCGGACATGAGGCGAGCTCCACTTTGCGACACGCAACCGGGGCCCCAGAGGGAACGAAATTATTCTATGAAGGCGCCCGCCCGATCGTGTAGCCGCCGACGCGCTCCGTCGCGCCCTCACTCCGGCGCCGGCGTCGAGAGCAGGTAGGTCGCGAACGACGCCAGCCAGTGCTCGCCCGCATAGTTGCCCGTGGCGACGTGCCCCAGCGCCGCCTCCGCGTGGCGCTCCGCCGACTCGGCCAGCACCTTTCGCGCGGGGTCGTTCGGCGGCAGGGCGGCGGCAATGCCGCGCATGCACCAGGGCCGGCTCAGGTTGAGGCCGTCGAGGTGCGCGAGCTGCGGGTCGGCCCGGTCCGTGACCTTCGCCGGCATCAGCAGGTTCTTCGGCGCGCCCCGCGCGACGTCCGGCAGGAAGCGGTGAAACCAGGCGCGGAACTCGGCCGGTGGCAGCACGCGCCGCATCAGGTCGGCCTCCATCAAGCTCGGCGAAAAGAAGTCGGCGCCGTCCGGCTCCCACCGCGCGGGCGCCTCGACGTCGTTGGCGAAGTAGGCCCGACTGCGTTCCTCGATCCGCTTGCGCAAGGGCTCGTGGCCGACGGCCCGCGCGTAGTCGAGCGCGAAGGCCAGCCCGAACGCGGTATTCGGATGAACGCCGGTGCGGATCGGATACGTCTGCTTCGGAAGGAAGGCGAGGTAGCGGGCCACGATGACGTCGGTCAGCGGTTTGAGGTTGCGCGACCACTCCTTTGCCTCGGCGTCGTCCCAGGAGTGAAGCTCCTCGGCCAGCTTGAGCAGCCAGGCCCAGCCGTAGGTGCGCTCGAACGAAGCGCGGTTCGGCTGGGCGAAGTAGTCGGCCTCGCCCTGCACGTTTTTCGCCGTCAGGTGCTCGGCCAGGACGGCGCGGGCCTGCTGCTTCTCCGGCAGGTCGGGGAAGAGGCGCAGCAGGCGCACCAGCATCCAGTGCGCGTGAACGGCGGAGTGCCAGTCGAAGCAGCCGTAGAAGGCGGGGTGAAGGGCGCGCGGGCCCTTGACGTCCGCGGCGCCGTTCAGGACGTGGCCCGGCTTGTTGGGGTACTCCTTCCGAATGCCCTTGAGCGCCAGGCGCGCGAAGGCCGAGGCCTGCTCTTGGGTCATGGTGACGGCCTTCTTCGGCGCCGCCTCGAGGGGGGCCGGCGGCGTCGGCTGATAGAACGCGCACACGAACAGCAACGGGACGGCCACGACCAGGGGAACGAGGATCGCCAGGGCTTGCGCTCGCCTCATGAGTCACGTCTCCAGAGGGACCAATCGTTCGCTGCGCTGCGGGTGCCGCGAGCCGAGCGGCACCTACAGTGGCTCACGGCAATGGTTCGTACAGCAACGGCGCCTCGAAGTCCTCGGCCAACGAATTGGACGTCTCCAGTTCATCGACCTTCTCGGGGTGCCCCGTGAAGACCTCGAGCACAAGCCGGTAGCTCCCACCCACTTTCGCCCGCGCCAGGTCGGTCGTCAGCCCGTCCACCAGGCCCCACTGGGCGACGCGCACCTTCTGACCGGGCTTGATGCCGGGGCCGAAAGACCAGCCCCTCGACGTTTTCAGGACTTTCTCGATCGCGAACTCGTTGATGACCAGCGCGTCGCGGTACGGCGCGATCTGTCGGAGGTCGGGTATCCGCGACGTGGCGCGCAACCTGGCCTGCACCTCCACTTGAGGGACGACCTTACGCGCCTGGAGCTTCTTGCGGAAGGCGGCGTGGTTGCGCGCCGCCTCGCCCTCCGTAACGAAGCGCTTGTAAATGGCGACGCCCTCGAGCTTGCCCGACCACTGGTGCCGCCCGCCGTTGTGGTTGTCGCCGAAGCACAGTTCGCCGTAGCCCCAGGCCTTCAGAGAGCCCGTCACCTCCTTCTCGAAGACCTTCTTGCCGTCGAGGTATGCCCGCAGCTTGCCCGGCGCGTAGCTGACGACCAGATGATGGGGTAGCGTATCGGGGAGCTTCGCGATCTCGTAAACGGGCGCCATCCCATGCAGGTCGCCCTTGATCCGCTTGCCCTTGGCGTCGAGCATGTTGTCGGTGGTGCGGATGCTGAACATCAGCCGGTCGTTCTGCTGGCCGAGCAGGAACTCCCAGTCGGCGTCGTACCAGGCGCTGCAGTTGACGATCCGCTTTGGGTAGGGCGCCCCCTTCTGCGTCAAGTCGTTGGACTGGAGCGTCACCTCCAGGCTGAAGGCGTCCGCCAGGACGAGGTCGCGGAACTGCATCTGGGCGTTGGCCTGGGAGTAGAACCCCGTGGCCAACCGGCCCTTCTCCAGGCGCATCCGCCCGTAGCGGTCCGTCCCCGCCATGCCCTGGTCGCGGCTGACGCGCAGCTCTCTCACCGCCCCGGCCCTGGAGTCGAAGACGGCGTTGAGCGCCTTGGCGTTCTCCCACAGGAACACGAGGTCGGCGCGGCTCGTCGGCCAGGTCGGCATCGTCACCGTCAGCGGCGTTTCGGGAAGGGCGTTCGGCACCTGGGCCAGGTCGCGCACGCCCTTCAGCGTCAGGCGGTCGTTGCGCGTCAGCGGCTCGTCGAGCAGCACGAGCAGGCGCCGGCCCGTGTCGTTGAGCTGGGCCTTGCCGACGCGCGCCCCGCCCGCCAGCGTCGCCTTCAGCCCCTCGGCCCGCACCGCCTCGTTGAATTCCACCAGCAAACACTTCTCGTTCACGAAGTGGCAGACCGCCGAGGGCGGCCGGCGCTTCTGGACGTGGACCTGGGCCTGGTACGCCAGCCCGCCCTGGCGCACCTTCAACGTGTAACTGCCCTCTTTTTTGTAGGTGTGTCGCGCCGTGGCAACGGTCGTGGCGGGCGAGCCGTCGCCGAAGTCCCAGCGGGCCCTGGCGCTGAGGCGGGCGTCCTTGATCTCGACGGTGAGCGGCGCCTTGCCGCTGAAGAAGCCGAGGAATGACTCACGGGCGCCCGTCTCCCAGAACCCGCCGGCCCGGTCGAAGGTGCCGGGCTTGTTCTTCGTGACGTTGATCTGCTTCTTGTTGACCCAGTCGTAGAGCATGGCGTCGGCGAAGTAGATCTCGTGGGTGCTGCCGCGCCGGAGCTTGCCCTGGGTGACGGCGATCCAGTTCATCGAGTTGGTGGACCAGCGGAAGTGCTGCCAGGCCCACTCGACCTTGTCGCGCGACAGGCCGCGCGTCGGGTCGCCGTCCCACTGGCTCAGGCGGAAGCTGTGCTGGCCGCGGCCCCTCATGTCCACCAGCGCGACAGAGGTGTGCGAGCCATCGTTGGCGGTGAACAGCGAGCCCTCCGGCGAGGCGCTCTCGCCGCAGCCGCCGCTGCGCGGGCAGTTGTACAGGTCGCCGTCTCCCCGGCTCAGGTCGTAGATGGCGATGACGTAGTTGTCGGTGCGCTTGACGTAGCGGCCCGAGCGCGGCGTGGCGTCGGGCGTCAGGGCGAACCAACCCGCGGCGGAGCGGTTGAAGCGGACCACGAGCTCGTCCTTCTTCGTGTCCACGTGAACGCGGCGCAGCGCGTTGCTCGCCCCGCCCTTGCGGCCGTCCATGTAATAGACCCACTTCCCGCCCTCGCTCGCCGGCCATTGGATGCCGGTGTACGCGGGAATGCCCGGCTTGGTCTTCTCGTCGCCGATGAAGCGGACGAGCTCGGTCTGCGGCCCGCCCTCCATGCTCATGATCGCGAGGGCCCCGTCGGCGCGCGTGATGGCGACGCGATCACCGAGGGGGCTGATGCAGATGCCGTTGACCACCGGCTGGTCGATGAGGGCCCGCGACCGGACGACCTTGTCGCCCTTGATTTCGTAGCGGATCAACTTGCCCGGCGTGGCGGCGTCGTGGATGTTGCCCATCTTGGGCGTCTCGTAGCGGACGCTGAGCAGCACGCCGTCCACGGCGGCGGCGGGCCCCGGCGCCTGCGCCTGGGCCGCGAGGCAGGTGAGCGTGCGAAGGGACGTGGGGGAAGCGAACATGATCGACACCTCATTCTCGGCCCCTACAGGCCGTCATTTGACGATGGGCACCTTCTGCCAGCCCGCGCTCTCGGTAAACTCACGGGCGCTGAAGCACCACACGACGAGCTTCTTTCCGCCCAGGTACTTCTTATCGGCGCGGGCAAGGCGCAGCAGATTGACGCGGGCCGGAGTCGCCCCCGAGCCGCGGACGCCGACGAGGTCCACGGCGAAGCCGAGCTCCAGGGCGAGCTGGTCGGGCAGGCCCGCGCCTTTGGCCAGCATGTCCCCCCCGGAGTGGAAGATCAGGTTGTGACTGTCGCCGAGCAGCACCACCGGGCTGCGCCGGTCCGGGGCCACGGGCGTGCCCTCGCCCTTCACGCCGACGAAGCGCAAGGCGAGAGCTTCCGACCGATCGAGGTCTTCTTCGCGCGAACGCGCCAGGTCGCCCTCGACCGTGACGCGCTTCCGCTCGCCGACGAGCTTCAGGCGGGGAACGCCCTTGAGCCAGGGGCGGTCCTTGATCTCGGCGGCGATCCGCCGGGCCGCCAGTTCGCACCCGGCTCCCGACCAGTGCGAGTCGCCCCGGCAATAGGGCTCGCCCGCCTTGGAGCCGCGCAGGGCGGTCAGGCCTTCGGTGACGTCGAGGACCTTGACGCCCTGCTTGCGGAGCAGGGCGTAGAACGCCTGGTGGGCGGTGTCGAGCCGCGGCGGGCCGCCCTTCCCGGCCACGAGCTTTGCCGACAGCAGGTCGGGGTAGACAATCACCTTGGGCGGGACGGGGACTACGAGCAGCTCGATCCCGGCCTTGTCGAGTTGCTTCTTGAAGTCGAGGATGGCCGGCAGGGGGTCGGCGCTCGCCGGGTTGGTTGCCTTGCTGACCCTCTTCGCCTCCGCGCCCCAGAACTTGCCCACGCCGACGTGGCGCAGCTCCCGCGCGAGGAACAGGAAGCCGCCCTTGCCGACGACGGCGATCTGGTTGGCCTTGTCGGCGGTCGCGGCCCTGGCGGCGCATGCGGCGCGGAAGGCGGCGACGTCTTTTGCGGGCGGGGCGTCGGCGGCAGGCGCCAGCGCCGCCAGCAGGCAAACCATCATGAAGCTCACGGGCCAACCTCCTCACCCCAGAACGGATCTTGCAGATTGATCTCTTCATTGTCCAGTTCGCGCCGGTTGATCGCGTCGAGCTTCGCGGCCACGTCGGCCCACGGCCTCAGCTTCAGCCTCACCCGCTGCTCGGTGCGGTAGTGCGCCGCCGCAGTCAGCACGTTGTTGCGCATGCTCCATACGTAGACGAGGGCCTGCCCCCCGGCGATTGGGCCTTTCTCGTCTTCGAGATCGGTGAGGTGCAGCGCAACGATGTGGTCCTTGTAGGGGACCGTCCCCGGGCGCACGGGCGCCCCTGCCGCCTCGACCGTGCCCGACACCACCAGTTCGACGCCCGGCTTCGGCGTCAGGAAGTTGGCGGGCGGCGCTGGGGCCGCCTTCATCTCGATCGCCGGCCAGTTGCCGACGGCCAGCTCGCGCACGGCATACTCCCAGACGACGACCTTCTTCCCCGCCAGGCGGTTCTTGCCCCTCGCCAGGTGGGCGGCGAGCATCTGCCGCGTGGCGAACGCCCCGGCGTCGTTGCGCACGATGCGGTCCACCGGCCGGCGCAGCGCCAGGCTCAGGTGCTCGACGAGGCCGGCCGACTCCCCCCAGCCCATCGCCTCGTGGGAGTAGATGTTGGCAAAGCTGTCGCCCAGCACGAGGAGGTCTGCCTGATGGCTTGGCTGCCAGGCCCGGCCGGCGCTGTCCACGACGCGCCGCAGGCGCACCGATTGGGGAGGAAATAACCGTTGCCGGTCCGACAGCTTGAGCATGTCCACCAGGTCGCCCACGCGCGCCGCCTCGCGCGATTCCACTGTGAGGCGCAGCGCGGGGCCGGGGCCGAGCTTCGGCCTCACGTGGGCCGCGAGCGCGCCGGCGACCTCCTCCATCCACTCCGGCGTCCAGTGCGTGTCCTGGATCAGGAAGCGCTCTTCGCCTGGCGCCAGGGCGGCCGGCGTGCAGTCGAAGACGTCTACTCCCTCGGCCCGGAGCCATTGGACGAGCCGCGCGAAGTCGCGGTTGTTGCAGACAGGGGCCGTCCCCTCGAAGGCGAGGCGCGCGCTGAGCTGGGCGGGCTGGAGCATCACCTTGTCGGCGATCGGCACGACGACGAGGTGGGCCCCCGCCTCGGCGCATTGGCGGTGAAAAGCGAGGATG
Organism: Gemmatales bacterium; assembly: GCA_038239195.1. Classification (GTDB taxonomy): domain Bacteria; phylum Planctomycetota; class Planctomycetia; order Gemmatales; family Gemmataceae; genus JBBSEZ01. The sequence continues at coordinate 43,582 of JBBSEZ010000007.1, read as the reverse complement.
GCCGGGCGCGGGTCGGGCCGAGGGGCCTTCTCCCCGGACTCGATCATCTGCCGGCGGCGCTGGGAGAGGCGAGCGGGATCGAGCACGCCAGGCCCGGCCAGGTACTCCAGCCCGGGGCGGTAGAACAGCCAGCCTTCCCGGCCGACGACGACGTTCGTGTTCCCGAAGCCGCCAATTCCGGAGAGCGCTTCCTGAAGCGAAGGCTGAAAGGCGCGGCGGGCCAGCGAGGCGCTTTCGAGGTCGTCCTCCCAGCGGCGCAGGTTCGCCTTGGTCGGCGCCTGGGCGAAGAGGTCGAGCACCTGGGGCCGCTGGCCTCGCGACAGTTCGACGCCCAGTTGCAAGAGCGGAATGCCGGCGAGGAGGGCCACGAAGGCGCCGACGAGGAACCTCGCGACACCGGGCGCGACGTGGGTCGGGAGGGCGCCTGTTTTGAGGGCTTCCTCCTGTGGCGTTGGGGGGCTCTGCGGCTCGCCCATGAGCGACCTCAAAACTGGAAGTAGAGGAACGGGTTCTCGGTCTGCGTCCACAGGAACAGCAAGGAAAGGGCGAGCATGCCCAGGAAGAGGAAGGCCCGCGAAAGCGTGATCGACCTCGTAAACTCCCACGACTGCGGCGCGCCCCAGACGAGGGTGGCGGCGGCGAGGAACACGAGGACGTGATACGGCGTGTACATCTCGACCGCCAGGGCGTCTCCTCCGGTCGCCCCGGACGTGCCGAACATCGAGCCGAGGTAGGCGAGCGCCTGAGGCAAGGTCTTGGCGCGGAAGAACACCCAGCCGACGCAGACGATGGCGAAGGTAAAGGCGACGCGCGCGCCGCGGGGCAAGCGCCACCAGGGGCTGGTCTTGCCCTGGAAGCGCTCCAGCGCCAACATCGCGCCGTGAATCCCTCCCCAGATGATGAAGTTCCACGAGGCCCCATGCCACAGCCCGCCCAGCAGCATCACCACCATCAGGTTGAGGTAGGTGCGCGCCTCGCCCTTGCGGTTCCCGCCGAGGGGGACGTAGAGGTAGTCGCGAAGCCAGCGCGACAGCGATACGTGCCAGCGGCGCCAGAAGTCGGTGATGCTGTCGGCCCGATACGGGGCGTCGAAGTTTCGCACGAGCAGGAAGCCCAGCATGAGGGCCAGCCCCACGGCCATGTCGGAGTAGCCGGAGAAGTCGAAGTAGATCTGGAAGGCGTAGCAGATGACGCCGAACCAGGCGTCGTACCAGGCGAGGCCCTCGGCGGCGAAGGCGAGGTCGGCGGCGCGGCCGAGGGGGTTGGCGATCAAGACCTTCTTGGCCAGCCCGCAGGCCAGGAAGGCGATGCCGCGGGCGAACTTCTCCGGCGTGTGCGTCCGGTAGCGCATCTGATCGGCGATCTGGGCGTAGCGGACGATTGGCCCGGCCACCAGCTCGGGGAAGAGCGCCTCGAAGCAGCAGAAGTCCAGCAAGTTGGACATTGGCCTTGCCTCGCCGCGGTAGACGTCGATGGCGTAGCTCATCGACTGGAAGGTGTAGAACGAGATGCCCACGGGCAGGGCGACGTGAAGCAGCGGCACCCAGTCGGGCCCCAGGCCGAGGCCCTCGGCGACGCGGTTGAGGTTCTCGACGGTGAAGTCGAAGTATTTGAAGAAGCCCAGCAGGGCGAGGTTGGAGACGATGGAGACCGTCAGCGTGGCCTTCATCGCGGCGGTGCGCGGCTGTTCGGCGGGGACCATGGGCCAGTCGCCGTCGGGAAGGCGCTGGAGCCGCGCCAGCCGGATGAGGGCCAGGCCGCAGAGATAATCGACGAGCGTGCTGAGGAACATGATCGCCGCCCAGGGCGGGTTGGCCCAGCCGTAGAAGACGTAACTGACGGCGGCCAGCAAGCCTGTGCGGTAGCGCGGGAAGGGCAGGGCGTAGTAGAGCAGCAGCACCAGCGGCAGGAAGTACAGGAGGAACAGGTGGGAGCTGAAGACCATGTGTCTATCGCGGCAGGTCGCTGGTGGGAGGGCGCGGGGCAGGGGAGGTTCTTTCGGGCAGGCCGATTTCTACAGTAACCGACGGGGGACGGGACCGCAACGTTTCGTCCGACGATGAAAAAGGCCCCGCTTCCCCTGGACCTCCTCCCACCCCGCAAGAAAGGCCCTTCCCATGTCCCGCGCACTCAGCCTTCTCCTCTTCGCCATCTTGGCCGCGAGCGCCCCGAGCGCCCGCGCCGGCTGGACGACCAAGGCGCCGCCCAACCTCGTCACCGCCGACTCGGGCAAGCGCAACCACGTCTTCTACGTCGGCGAGAAGGTGGCCTTTGCGCTCAAGGGCAAGGCCGCCACGTACTTCGAGGTTCGCGACTACTGGGGCAACCTCATCGACAAGGGCAAGGCCGGCGCGACCGTGACCGTCAACGCGAAGCAGCCCGGCTGGTACAAGCTCTACCTGCGCGGCGCCGCGACCAGCGAGCCCTGGGGCGACGTGGTCGGCGGGACCACGTTCGTCGTGTTCCGCAAGGACGATCGCTTCCCGGCCTTGCCCCCACCCGGCACGTCGGGGGGCGTTCACGGCGCCATCGACCAGGTGATGCGCGGCGTGACCGGCATGGGGCCGCAGCGGCACCAGGCGGACGCTGACAAGCCCGACGAGACGATCAAGCGACTCGAGAAAGACCTGGCCATCGACCAGAAGATGTACCTGCCCTACGACCCCGCCCGCAAGCGCGTGCTGATGGTCGCCTTTCCCAACGGCACCAAGAACCTCGCCGGAGTGCGCAAGATCGTCGAGCGATTCAAGGACGTGGTCCAGTACTGGGAGCCGCGCAACGAGCCCAACTACGGCAGCAAGGCCCCCGACTTCGTCAAGAACGAACTGAGGCCGTTCTACGAGACCATCAAGAAGGTGAGCCCCAAGTTGAAGGTGCTGGGCCCCGGCACGGTCAGCATCAACCCGCACCTACAGCCCTGGCTGGAGGAGTTCTTCAAGGCCGGCGGCGCGAAGTACCTCGACGCCTTCTCCTTCCACGCTTACAACTGCGTCAACGGCGACGTCTGGTTGACGCGCACCTCGCTCGATTCTCTCCAGGCCCTTCTGAAAAAGCACGGCGCCGACAAGCTGGAAAAGTGGCAGACCGAGCAGGGCTACTTCGCCGCCCTCTACGGCGCGTACCAGCCGCGTTTGCAGGGGCGCTGGACGATGGTGCAGATGATGGTCTACGAACAATACGGGATCGTCAAGGAGCACAACCACCTCTGGTACGACAAGAGCCACGGCTTCTGGGACTTCCCGACTTGGTGGGAGAACGACGACGGCAGCCTCAACCCGGCGGCGCCGCTGATGCGTACGTGGTCGGAAGAGTTGTTCGGCAAGCAGTTCGTCAAGGCCTACGAGTTTGGCGAGCTGGGGAACAAGCTCCACGTCGGCAGCCTGTTCGCGGGCGGGGGCAAGCAGGTGGCGGCCTTCCAGAGCGTGGGCAGCACCGACGGCAAGGTGGAACTGAAGGTGAGCGGCGGGGACAAGCTCCGTCTCGTGTCGGCTTTTGGGGTGGAGAGCGAGCTGGCCGTCAAGGCCGGGCGGGCCGTGCTGCCGGTGCCGGAGCTGCCCGTGTACGTCGAGCTGGCGAAGGGGCAGACGATCTCCGTGGTGCCGCTGGAGTGTGGCCCCAACCTGGCCCGCGCCGCCGGCGTGACGGCGGCGGCGTCGGGGGAAGCGCGCCACCCGGCCGACAAGGCGGGTTCTCCCCTGGCGAAGCGGATCGACAACGACGTCCGCAAGATCATCAACGGCAAGTTCGAGAACTGGTACTGGGCGCAAAAGAAGGACGACCAGCCGTGGATGAGCAACGTCGAGAAGTTCCCGGCGTGGGTGGAGGTCCGGCTACCCAAAGCCACGGCCGTGGGCCGCGTCGTGGTCTACGCCGCCCCGCCCTGGCAGTTGCAAGGCACGCTGTTGAAGTACGACGTGCAGTGCGAGGTGGACGGCAAGTGGGTGACGGTCGATCGCGTCGAGGAGCCGGCGAAGGTCTTCAAGGTGTTCACCGCGGCGACGCGCACGTCGGTCGATAGTTTCTTCAGCGACCGCTGGATCTTCCAGCACACCTTCAAGCCGGTGACGACGACGAAGGTGCGGTTGCTGGTACGCGAGGTGACGTGGGGCGGGGGAGCGACCAAGCAGGTGGCCGACGCGGGGGGGCAGACGGGGCTTCATCAGATCGTCCTGCGGGAAGTGGAGCTGTACGCGAAGTGATCGGAGGGCCTCCTCGCTGAAAAGAAGAAGGGCGCCGACGAATCGGCGCCCTTCTTCTTTTCAGGCAATGGGAGCGAACTCAGGTCACGGGCCGACCGGCGTGCCGATCGGGGCGGGGAGCAGTTGGCCGATCGGGATCACGGGCACGGCGGGCGGGGGCGGGGGCGCAAACGGGTCGAGCAGGGCGCTGATGGGGGCCGGGGCGGGCGTGGTCGCGGGCGGCACGACCATGGGGGGCGGGGTGGCTGCTGCGGCCGCGATGGCCGCCTGGATGGCCGTGTAGTCGATGGGCGGCAGGGAGCCGGTCAGGTCGAACACGGCCGGCGAGGTCCGGTCTTCCAGGGCTTCCAAACGGAGACGAACGAAGCGCATGAGACACCCTTTGGGGAGACCTCCACAATCGACGCAGTGGACCGCATCATTCCGCAGGGGGTGCGGAACGATCCACTTTCGACCCGGAGGTAAAAGGAGGGAAAAGTCCTCAACGAGAACTTCAAGTGATGCTTAACGAGGTGGCCGGTTCAACGACAATGACCAAAAGGAAGGAGATGGCATGAATGGACGAGGAAGCCCGGCGACCTTGACGCCTGAGCAAGGCGCGAAGTGTGAGTTGAATGGTAAAATTGAGGTGGCAGGGTATTGTGGAGAGAATGGGCTAAAATTGAGGCGGGAGAGGAGAACGAGCGGATGGAGGGGGCGGTGCGGGCGGACTGGCGGGCGCTGGCAGGCAAGGACGTTCTCGTGGTGCCTCTCCACGGCGAACTTCAGGTGGTTGGCAAGGTAGGGGCTTCGAGGGCGTGGGCCGCCTCGACGAGCTTCTCGAAGCGCGGGCCCTTGCGGAGGGAGGCCAGATTGGGGTCGGAGCGCAGTCGGTCGTGCCCGAAGCCGCGCCGCAGGGCCAGGGCGAGCAGTCGGAGTGCCTCCTCGCGGTCTGCGGGGTGGTCGCCGGAGGTCAGGGCGTGGGCACAGGCGGCCCGGTAGAGGACTTCCCCGCTCCTACCGGCAAGTTTACAGGCCTGGGACGCATCTCGGCGGGCGGCCGCGCGCTGGCCGAGCCGGGCGTGGAGGAGGGCGCGCGTGGCCCAGGGGGCGGCGAGGTTCGGGTGGCGTTCGGTGACCTTGTCGAGGACCAGGATGGCCTCCTGGTATTCCCGAAGCCGTTCGAGGATGAGGGCCTCATTGTAGAGGGCGACCAGGGAATGGGGGCTCAGGCGGACCGCCGCGCGGAAGTCGGCAAGGGCGGCCTTGGGGTCGGCACCGGCGAGGACCACGCCGCGGTACACGTAACTTTCGGCATCGCGCGGGAGGAGCGCGAAGGCTTCTTTCTCGGCGCGGTCGCCGCCGGCGCGGTCGCCCAGGTTGCGGCGCAGCAGGGCCCGCTCGAAGAACGCCCGGCTGGACCGGCACCCGAGCCGGATGGCCCGGTCGAGCTCGGCGAGCGCCTCCTTGGGTTGCCCGCGCCCTTTCCGAGCGAGGCCGCGGTAGAGGTGGGCGTCGGCCAGGCCCGGGCGCAACTTCAGCACCGCGGCGAAGTCGGAGTCGGCATCGGGATGTTCCCCCAGCCGCAGGCGGGCGAGGCCGCGGTTGAAGTACGAGCCGTAAAAGTTGGGCCGCAGGGCGAGGCAGGCGGTGTAGCAGCGGATGGCCTCGGTCTCGCCGGCGCCGGGGGTGGGCGAGCCGTCGAGGCAACAGTTGCCGAGGAGATACCAGGCGGCGAAGTGCTTGCTGTCGAGCCGTAACGCCTCGCGGAGGGACGCGCTCGCCTGGACGAAGCGCCCCTTGGCGGCGAGGTCGCGGCCCTGAAGGTAGTGGTCGGTGGCGGTGCGGACCGGCACGCTCCAGGCGGCGTCGCGCAGGGCCTTGGCCTCGGCGCGGTCGCCGCGGAGCTCGGCAAGCGCCGCCTGCTGGGCATAGAGGGAGCGGGGGGCCTCGTCGGGGGGGAAGCAGGCGGCGGCGCGTTCCGTGAGCTCCGTTTGGTCCGGCCCGCCCGCTCCGGCGGCCAGCAGCAAGAGCTCGCCGACGGCCTGGTCGAGGCGCCCGCGCTCTGCGGGAGGGAGGCGGGAAACGGCAGGTCGCTCGCGCCAGGTGGGCCCTTCGAGCACGCCGTAGCGCGCGAGGGCGCGGTGGGCGAGTTGGAGGCCCTCGCGGCGCTGATCGTCGTCTTCCGGGCGGGCGCCAAGGAGCAAACCCGCCTCTGCGCGCTCCTCGTGGAAGGCGGCCAGGTTGGCGGTCGCTTCCAGGCGGGCCAGGCGGTGGTTGCGCGAGGTGAGGCCCCCAGCCAGGCAGAAGATGAGGGAGACGGCCAGAGCGCCCGCGCCCAGGACGGCGCCTCGCCGGTTGCGGCGCAGCCACTTGGCGGCTCGTTCGCGGAGGCTGCCTTCGCGGGCGTGGGCGAGGGGGCGGTGAGTGCGCTGGCGCTCAAGGTCCTCGGCGAGCTGGCGGGCGGACTGATAGCGCCGCGCCGGGTCGGGCTCGAGGCAGTGGCGCACGATCGACTCGACCGCCGGGGTGACGCCGCGGTTGGCGAGCCCGACGCGGGGGGCCCCGGCGAGCCGGTCGCGGATCATTTCGGCGATGAGCTGGTGGGGCGAGCCGGTGGGTTGGGGGAAGGGCCTTTGGCCGGTGAGCAGTTCGTGCAGGATGATGCCGAGAGCATACACGTCGCTCCGGGCGTCGGGAAGGGCGCCTGCGGGGAACGAGGCGGGCTTGTTCGCGAACGAGGCAAGGTGCTCGGGCGCCATGTAGGGGAGCGTCCCGCCGACGCGGGCGCGGGCGACGTCGACCTTGAGGTCGGCGGCGAGGTTGAAGTCGAGCAGCATGGGTTGTCCGTCGTCGGTCAGCAGGACGTTGGCGGGCTTGAGGTCGCGATGCACGATGCCGCGCTCGTGCGCGTGGGCCAGCCCATCGGCCAGGCGCTCGCCGATCCAGAGCACCGCCTCGACGTAAGTGAGGCCTTCGAGCATGCGCAGTGTCGGCGGGGGCCCCAGCGCAGGTGCCGGCGGGGGGACCGGTGGAGCGCTTGCGCCCATAAGGGTCGAGGGCGCCCGCGCGGGCGCGCTGGCCCGGTCCAGGCTCGCCCGGGTCTGACCGGCCCGGCCTTGAATGGTGCTGACGAGGCCTTTTCCCGAAGCGGGGAGGGCCTTTCGCTGCTGGAGCCCCTCGACCACGTCGGCCAGCGTGGCGGAGCCGAAATACGGCATGCAGACGGCCTGGACGGCGCCGGCGCGGTGGACGGAGTAGACGGGGACGATGTGGGTATGTTGGAGTTGAGCCAGGTTCTGCGACTCGGCGTGGCCCTCCGCGGAAACCTTGAGGGCCACCAGGCGCTCGGCGAGGTCGTCCTGGCGAGCGAGGTAGACGCGCCCAAAGGCCCCGCGGCCCAGTTCGGCCACCAGGCGGAAGCCCAGGAAGTTGTCCCCGACGTCGGGAAAGTTGGCCGCGGGAAGGTCGCCCCAGAGGGCGTCGCGCCGGGGCTCGCTGGCGCCGACCAAGGACAGGGCATCGCAGCGCGCGACGGAGGGCGCCCAGGAAGCGGCTCGTCTCTCGACGGTGGTCGCGGGCAGATTGGGGCTCCCGGTGGCGCCCGGGGTCACTCCGGTTAGAGGCCAGTGCATGCGTCCTTCCTTTCCGTCAAGGCATTCCGCGAGCGCGTGCTGCCCGGACGGAAACGCCGGCCTTGGGGGCCGGCCCCTGGTAGTTGCGAATCGTCCGCATCGGGAGGGGGAGGGGCGCGGGCACACGGCAGGAAGCGCGTTCCGGCGGGCGTGTGGAGCGCCCTTGGTGGCGCCGGTTCAGGGCGCTGCGCAGGACAGTTGGGGAGGGGACTGGGGAAGGATCGAGTGGGGGTGAGCTCGTCCTCGTCCTGGCATGCAGGGCCGTCTGAGAGAACGTAGGTCAGAAAAGAGGGGTCGTCAACCGATTGGGGCGAATGCGACGAATGGGAGGGACGAGGGGGGGAAAGAAGGGGAGGCGCAATTTTCCTCCTCTCGCCGCTGGGGCCCCGAGGAGCGCGGGTTGTCGGGGCCCCCGGTGATGGGATAGGATGGCGGAAAGATGCGGCGCCACGACGAGTAAGGCGAGCGGCAGGAGTTGGTTTGCTGTAGGACGGCTCGGGAGAGCCGTCCTACAAAGATGTCTGTTCCTGCCGCTCGCCGAAGGGGGCCGAGGCGACCAGGGCCCTCCCGCGGACCAAAGAGCAAGTGCGCGGTTTCCCAGCGCATTAACCGGAGAGGAGACCGAACGTGGAAGATAAGCCGCTCCTGGCAACGACGACCGGCGAATACTTTCAGCCGGTTCGACTGCATTACCAGGTCTTCGATCACGAAGGCCTGTTGCGCACGTTCCGGAAGCTTCGCTGTGTGGATCGCGATCGCACGCAGCCGCGCTGGGTGTGGCTCTACCAGGGAGAGGCCAAGAGCTTACGATTCAAGCGATCGCATGCGGAGCTCCCCAAGCACCTCCATCCGATCATCATCGGCTCGTTGTACGTGCGAACGAAGGACAAATTGCTTCTCGACGTCCGCTCGTGCGAACGCGCCTTGTTGGCCATCCCGTTCTTCGACGAGCACCTTCCCCGGAACGTGGCCAAGGTGACTGAGGCCGAGGTGGTGAACAAGCTCTTTGGGACGACCGACCCGAACGTGACGCCCGATCGCCTTTTCGATGCTCAGACGAGCACCGCCGTCGATGGGGAGGCCATGCTTGAAAAACTCGCCGACCGGCTCGCAGCCATTGAAGATCCGCTCGAAAAGCTCCGGGTCGGCGCGGAGCCGATGGAGGCGGAGGGAAAACGACCCCTGCCGGAAATCGAACGATTCCCCGTCCACTACTACGAAGACGGCATTCACGGGTTTGCGCTCACTCTGCGGCTGCGGCAGATCGTGGCGAGGCAGCACTGGGTGGGGAACACGGAGTACACCGTGTTCGACGCGATCCAGGCGTCGGTACGCGGCTCGACGTAGCAGGGCCCCGGCACTTCGCCTCTCGATTTTGGAAAACATCGACGTGCCCTCTTCCTGTTGCGAGGAGCTCGTATGGCCAAGAAAGCCTCGAAGAAGGATCGCGACCGCCTGAATGCCCTGATCGAGGAGGCAACCGTCGATTGTTACGACGAGGGCGAGGCCGAGGTGAGCTTCCTGACCACGATCGAGGAGAACGTCGTCTGCCCGTTCGAGGCCAAGGTCATCAGCGAGGAAGTGGAGGTGGTGGAGCTTCGCGGTGCCGAGCACGGTCTCGGCGTCGATGCCGTCTGCCGCTACAAGGGCAAGGACTACAGGATCAACATCGGCTCGCTGGAATGGCCGAAGAAGAGGCCCAAAGGCTTCGAGTGGGTCGAGGCGCATTGGGCCTGGCGCGGCAAGTCTGGTTGATGGCTCGACGTCTATCCCACCAGCGCCCCGATCGGCTTGCCGTGCGACAGGATCAACGGCCGCCCGCTCTGGTCGTGTGTCTCGGTGCGCGGGTCGATGCCGAGGCAGTGGTAGAGCGTCGCCGTGAAGTCGGCCGGCGTGGTCGGGCTCGACGCCGGGTAGGCGGCGTGCTTGTCCGAGATGCCGTGGGCCACGCCGCCCTTGATGCCGCCGCCGGCGAACAGGACCGAGTAGCATTCCGGCCAGTGTTCGCGGCCGCCGTTGCTGCGCGTGATCTTCGGCGAGCGGCCGAACTCCGCCGCCACCACCACCAACGTCTCGTCGAGCTTGCCCGTCTTCTCCAGGTCGGTCATCAGGGCGTCGAAGGCCAGGTCCAGGGGAGGAACGAGGTCTTCCTTGTGGGCGGTGAAGTTGTTCCAGTGGGTGTCCCAGGCGAAGCCGTTCTTGCCCTGCGTCCGCTGCCAGTTGCACTGCACCAGCCGGGCGCCGGCGTCGAGCAGGCGCTTGCCAAGGAAGACCGACTGGCCGAACAGGTTGCGCCCATACCGGGCCCGCTCCTCAGGCTTTACCCCGGCCAGGTTGACCGCCTTGCGCACCGCCTCGGACGAGATCACGTCGAGCGCCCGCGCCTGGTTGTCGCGGATCGACTGGCTGATGGCCAGTTCGTTCAGCCCCGTCGTTTGGCGGTTGAGCTGGTCGAGCAGGCCGAGCCGGCGACGCAGCGCGGCGGGGGAGTCGTTGGGGGCCAGCGGCAGGTGGTCGAGCTTGAAGTTGTCGTCGTTGGGGTTGCCGCCGGTCAGGACCGGGTCGTACTTCCCGCCGAGCGCGCCGGCGAACTGCCCGGCCCGGCGGCCCCCGGCCACGTCCATGCGGTGCGGGATCGTCACGAACGGGAACATCGGGCCTTTGCCCGGGGCCAGCTTGGCCAGGCATGAGCCGACGTGGGGGAGGTCGGCGCGGCTCATCGAGTTGACGTCGCTGACCGAGCCGGGGTAGGGCGAGCCGGTGAACATCCAATAGGAGCCCCGCCCGTGGTCGTTGTGCGTGTGGCAGAGGGTGCGCACCAGGCCGATGCGGTGCATCCAGCGCGCGGAGCGCGGCAGCAACTCGGAGAAGCGCACGCCGGTCACGCTGGTTGGGATGGTGCGGAACTCGCCGCGGATGTCGTCGGGAGCGCCCGGCTTGGGGTCGTAGGTGTCGAGCTGCGCGGGGCCGCCCGACAGGTAGAGCAGGATGCAGCGCTTCGCCTTGCCGAACGACCGGGGCCGCGGGGCGTGGGCGGTGAACGGCGCGGCCGCGTGGGCGGCGTGCTCCAGGAGGAACGGTAGGGTGAGGCCGGTCAAGGAGAGGCCGCCGATGCGGAGCAACTCGCGCCGGTCCAGCTTGCCGGAACGTCCTGCGGGGCCCCAGAGATCGAGCATGGTCGGCGTCCTTTCAGGCGGGGTGGGTGGGGTGGGCCTTTGGCTCGTTCCCTTCGCGGCGGATATTTTCGGCGGGTAATGGGTGCAATCCTGGCCGCACTGGTGTAGCATGAACCTTCGACAAGGATACTGCCCCGGCCCGCCGCAAGCAAGAACTATCGCGGTGGTGCAGGGGCCCCGCCTGAGCCGATTGCCCTCCGCGAGGTCCTCATGCCCCGCCTCCTCCCCGCCCTCGGCCTCTGCGCCGTGCTGCTTTCGCCGACGCCTTCCCGGGCCCAGCCGTTCGTCGAACACCTGGAGCCGCCCGTACTGGCGCGGGGCAAGACCACGCGCCTGACGGCCGTCGGCCCCGGCCTGGCGAAGGCCCTCGACCTGTGGGCGTCGCTCCCGGCCGGGAAGCTCCGGGCAACGCCGGTCAAGGGGAGCAAGGTCGGTACGGCTGCCTTCGACGTGCGCGTGGCCGACGATGCCCCCGTGGGATTGTTCGGCCTGCGCGTGGCGACGGCCGACGGGCTGAGTAACGTCCACCTTTGCCTCATCGACGACCTGCCGGTGCGGCCCGCCCCGAGCACCGCAAAGGGGCCGGTCAAGGTGGAGTTGCCCTGCGCCCTGTGGGGGCGGTTCCGCGAGGCGGAGGTCGATACGTTTTCCATCGAGGTCAAGGCGGGCCAGCGCGTGAGCTTCGAGGCGGTCGGCAACCGGCTGGGCAAGGAGGTCGATCCGCTCCTGACGATCCGCGACGCCCGGGGGAAGTTCGTCGTCCAGCGCGACAACGACCCCGGCCTCTATTTCGACTTCCGCTTCGAGCACCACTTCGCCGCTGCGGGGACGTACACTGTCGAGGTGCGCGATTCGCGCTACCAGGGCCACGAGCACGGCTTCTACGTCCTGCGCATGGGGCGCTTCCCCGCCGCCCGCGTCGCCGTCCCCGCCGCCCTCCAGCCGGGCAAGCGCGCGAAGTTGCATCTGCCGGAGTTGAAAGAGGCCCTCGAAGGAGAGGCCCCCACCGGACAGCTTGCGGGGCCGGTCTCAATGGCGCTGCGGCGGGCAGGCGACGAGGGATCGACCTGGCTGCCGGTGGAGGTCGGCGACGCCGAGCCGGCTGTAGCGACGGCCGACGCGACCACCGCGGCGAAGGGCACGCCGGCGAAGGTGCCGGGCCAGTTGTGCGGCGTGCTGGCGAAGCGGGGCGAGCGCCAGTTCTTCCGGATCGAACTGGCCAAGGGGCAGGCGATCCACGCAACCGGACATGGCCGATGGCTCAACTCGTCGATCGACCTCGACCTGGCGCTGACCGACGACACAGGCCGGCTGCTGCGCCGGGCGGACGAGGGCCCCGACGAAACGGTACGGCTCGACTTCACGGCGCCCAAGGCGGGGACGTACTGCCTGGCCGTGCGCGACCAGGCGCGCGACGGCGGCCCCGCGTGCGCGTACCGGGTGGAGGTGCGCGAGGGGGCCCGGGGCCCGGTGGTGATGGCCGAGGTCGAGGGCCTGACGGTGCCGCGCGGGACACATCAGCCGGTGCCGCTGACGGTGACGCGCAACGGCTACGCCGGCCCCATCGCGTTGACGCTGAGCGGCGCCCCGGCTGGCGTCGCGCTGGAGCCCAGGGAGGTCCCCGAGGGCGTCACTTCGTTGGTGTGCAAGCTCTCGGCCGGTGGGGCTGCGCCGCTCGGGCTGCACACCGTCCAGGTGTGGGCGCAGCCGACCAAGGGCGTTTCGATCTCCAAGGCGCTGGTGCGGACGAGGCCGATGGTCGATCGCCAGTTGTTGAACGTGGACCTGATCCCGTACTCGCTGCGCGAGGACCAGCGCCGCCTGCCGCCTTCGGTCAGCGACCGGCTGGCGCTCCAGGTGACGGGGCCCGCGCCGTTCGGGTTCGACCTGACCGAGGCGACGGTGACACTGGCGCGCTACCAGCAGACCGCCATTCCCATCGTCACCACGCGAGCGCCGGGCTTCGACGGGCCCATCTCCTTCACGGCCCGCGGTGGACAGTTGGCGGACAAGGAAGAGGGGCGAACACGCGTTTACGCCGAGTTCCCGCGAGCGACGGCGAAGGCGCTCAAGGTGTCCGGCAGCGTCCACTCGCGCATCCTGACCAACCTGGGCAAGACGCGCATCGAGGTGCTGGCGTCCGCGACGCACGGAGGGCAGACGGTCACGCTCAGCCGCACCTTCGAGCTGGAGATTCGGGCGGCATTCAAGGTCGAGGGCGAGAAGGCCCCCGTCATGCTGCTCCCAGGGGGCGCCGCCAAGGTGCGGGTGACGGTGGAACGCGCGAAGACGTTCGCCGGTCCCGTGACAGTGGAGCTCTCGCCCGCCCAGGGGCTGGATCTGCCGGAGAAGGTGGTGGTCCCGCGCGGCCAGACGAGCGTGGAGGTCGCGGTGAAGGCACAGGCGGACGCGATGCCGGGGCGGCGAACTGTCGCGCTGGCGGCGACGGCGGACGTGGACGGTTTCGAGGAGGAGCAGCGCGGGGGGCGGATCGAGGTGGAGGTGCCCCGGCCGGAGGCGAAGAAGAAGTGAGGACCGTTTCTCCCTTCTCTTCTTACTTCGTGGCCTTTGTTGCCTTCTGTTCAAAGTTCTTGACGCGGGACGCAATCGTGAGGGGCAGACGAACATGACGCGAACGATTCCCTGGTGTCTCGGTCTGCTGGCCATCCTCCACGGTCCCGAGGCCCGCGCCGCCGAGGTGCCGGTCGATTTTCGCACCGACGTCGTCGCCGCCCTGTCGCGCGCCGGCTGCAACTCGGGGGCCTGTCACGGGTCGCCCCAGGGCAAGAACGGCTTCCGTCTCAGCCTGCGCGGCTACGACGCCGACCTCGACTTTTTCAGCCTCACCCGCGCCGAGAGCGGGCGCCGCGTCGATCGCCTTCGTCCCGAGCGCAGCCTGATGCTCCTCAAGGGCACCGGGCGCGTGGCGCATCAAGGCGGGGTGCGGCTGCGCATGGGCGATCCCGCCTATCTCATCCTGAAGCGCTGGGTCGCCGAGGGCTGCCGCGATGCCGGGCCCACGCCCCTCGTCCGGCTGGAGGTGTCGCCCGAGCGGCGCCGGCTGTCTGCCGACGGGCCCTCGCAGCAACTGACCGCCCGCGCGCACTTCAAGGGTGGAGAGGTGCGCGACGTGACCGCCCTGGCGGTGTTCAGCATCAACGATGCCGAGGGCGCCTCCGTCACGCCCGGCGGGCTGGTGAAGTTCAGGCAGACGGCCGAGGCCTCCGTGCTGGTGCGCTACCTCGACCAGTTCGGCACCGCCCGGCTGACCTACGTGCGGCCCGACGCTAAATTCGCCTTCAAAGCTCCGAAAGAGGCGAATTACGTGGACAAGCACGTCTTCGCCCGCCAGCGCGAGCTCCAGTTGCTCCCGGCCCCCGTGGCGAGCGACGAGGTCTTCCTGCGCCGCGTCTACCTCGACACGATCGGCGCGCTGCCGACCCCGGAAGAGGCTCGCGCCTTTCTGGATTCAAAAGACGCCGACAAGCGGTCGAAGCTGATCGACCGACTGCTGGAGCGCGACGAGTTTGCTGCTTTCTGGGCCCTGAAATGGGCCGACGTGATGCGCGGTAGCCCGACGACGCTGAGCAAGCGCGGCGTCCACAGCTTCCACCGTTACCTGGTGCGGGCCGTAGCCGAGGATCGTCCCCTGACCGACTTTGCCCGCGAGCTGCTGACGGGGCTGGGCAACACGCTGCACCGCCCGGCCGCGAGCTTCTACCGCGTTTCGCGCACCCCGGACGAGTGTGCCGAGACTGCGGCCCAGTTGTTCCTCGGCGTGCGCTTGCAGTGCGCCAAGTGCCACAACCACCCCTTCGAGAACATCAGCCAGACCGACTACTACGGCCTCGCGGCGTTCTTCGCCCAGGTGGAGCGCAAGGGCGCGAAGTTCATGCTCGACGACGAGGTCATCTCGCTCGCCCTCGGCCGCGAGGTGCAAAACCCGCAGACGCGCAAGAACCAGTCGCCCGTCGCCTTCGGGGCGCCCGCCGGCAAGCTCGATCCAGCGGACGACCGGCGGCAGAAGCTCGCCGACTGGCTCACCCGGGCGGACAACCCGTACTTCGCCCCTTCGCTGGTCAATCGCACCTGGTATCACCTCTTCGGCCAGGGGATCGTCGAGCCGGTCGATGACTTCCGGGCCACCAACCCGCCGTCCAACCCGGAACTGCTCGGGGCCCTGACGGCCGACTTCGTCAAGAAGGGCCATCGGCTCAAGCCGCTGCTGCGGACGATCCTCAACTCGAAGACCTATCAGCTCGCCAGCGCGGGCCCGCCGCAGTCGCCCTTCGCCGCTCGCGCCGACCGCTATTTCACCCAGGCAAGGGTGAAGATGCTCTCGGCGGAGCAGGTGCTCGACGGGGTGTCGCAGGCCACGGGCGTGCCGGAGCGGTTCAAGGGCTATCCCCTGGGCACGAAGGCGATCGAACTGGCCGAGGGCGGGGTCAATCATCCGTTCTTGCAGGCGTTTGCCAAGCCGGTGCGCGATGCGACCTGCGAATGTGCCCGCGAGGAAGACCCGTCGCTGCCGCAGATGCTGCACCTGCTCAACAACGCCGGGCTGCTGGCCAAGCTGAAGTCGCCGAAGAACCGCATCGCCGGCTGGATGGCGAAGGAGCGCGACGAAAAGCGGCTGATCGAGAACGTCTACCTGGCGACGCTGAGCCGCCGGCCCCGGCCTGCCGAGGTCGCGGTCGTCACGCGCCACCTCGCGGGCGTGAAGGGCGACGTGGGGAAGGCGCTGGGCGACCTGCAGTTCGCGCTGATGAATTCGAGCGAGTTTTTGCTGCGGCATTGACGGGCTCGGGAGCTGGCCCTTCCATTGGGCCCACTGGTGCATCAAGGGTTATCGAGTGCCTCCAGCGCCGTCAACCAGTTGTCGAAATGTGGGCAACAGCGCCGAGTCGCCTCGATCCCGACGCAGGCTGCCAGATCGACCCCGACAGTTATTTTCTCCTCGCGGTATTGCGGGAACTGATGGATGATTCTCTTCGACGGGGCCGTGGTCTCCCCGTCGTCCACCAGCTCCGGGGACGAAGCCTCGGCTACCGCGGCTTGCAGCGCGGCGATCCCGGAGCTGGCGTTTCCGTAAACCAGGGCGAAGTGGCCCGGATCGCAAAGCAGGATCGTCTCGAACTCGTGGAGCTGGATGTGGGGCAAGAATCGGTGGTCGCCCACGTCCCCGGCGAACGCCCTCTCCAGCGTGAGGGCCCGCTCGCGGGGGACGTGTTTCTGCTTCTCGCCGTCCTCCCAGCCGGGAAAGTCATTGTAGAGCGCGTACAGGTCAAACATGGTGGTGAAGCGGGCGTCAGCACGCGCGTCCTGCTTGAGCAGGCGCCCGAGGTCGTTTCGCATCGGTTGGTAGCGATCCCCGCCGCCCCGGAAGACGTTCCCGTGCCTGCGCCCACTGGCCGGCAGCACCGCTCCCATCACCTGAACGCCAAACCCGGCCAGGTGGGCCCTCATCACCCGCTGGACGTGTTCTTGCTCCGTCTGGCCTTCCACGTAGAAGTATAACCGGATCACGAATACGGCCCCCCGCCAATCACGTTCCGCTTCCACAAATCGCTCAGCGCATACTCAGCTAACCACTCCCGCAGTCGATCTGGTTCCAAACGCTCGAAGGTCGAGCAGCCGTCTCGGAGGTTGACGGTGACGACGTCGCCTACCTCAAAATGGTCGAGCAAAGTTGCGGACTGGGTGGCGATCAACAACTGGGCATGCCGGGCCGTTTGTTTCAGCAGAGCGGCGAGGACGGCCAGGGCCGAGGGGTGAAGCCCCAATTCCGGTTCGTCAAGCACGATCATTTCCGGCAGGTCGCCTTCCGGCTGTAGCAGGAGGGTGAACAGCGCGATGGCCCGGATCGTCCCGTCGGACAACTGGTGGGCCCCGAACTCGTAATCCGAGCCGGTGGCTTTCCAGTTGAGGGCGATGTTCCGCGGGCTCAGCCGCAGCGGTTCGAGGACGAAGTCCTCAAAGTAGGGCGCGACCGCTTTCACGGCGGCGACAATCCGGCGGTAGGACGTGGGGTAGCGTTGTTGATACAAGTACAGCATCGCCGGCAGGTTCGTGGCGTCGGGGTACAGAAATCGGTTCGCGTCGATGTAGCAGCCCCGCCGCATCGGCCCGAGGAGGGACGTGTCGTGGAAATGGAACACCCGGCAGCCGCTCAACAGGTGGCGGATGAATTTCTCGCTGCTCCCCCCCGCGTCGGCTGCTTGGTTTAGTAAGCTCTCGCGGTGCCCGCCGTCGGCGACGTATATGTTCCGCCTCTCGTCCCCGTTCTGGATGGCAACCACGTGTTCGTGGGCAAACAGCAACGCGTTCCCGGCAGCCGGGACCAACCGCAAAAAGTAACTATTCTGCCCCTGGTCGATGGTAAACCGAAAGTCGGCTTCGATAGCTGGCGTCCGCTTCGCCCCATGATGCAGAAGCGACTCGGCCCCGCCGGTCGTCCCAACCTGAACCTGGAATCGGCCCCCCATCATTTCGTTCATCAACTTGAAAAAGCTCACGAGGTTCGACTTTCCAGCGCCGTTCCCCCCGATGAGCACGTTGAGCTGGCGAAATTCGATCTCCGCTTCCCGAATCGACTTCCAACCTGCCAGCCGCAGGCTGGTCAACTGTGCCATGTTCCGCCCTCCCCCTGGTGCTCTCAAAGGTGGCTGCCAGTCGCCTTTGCACGCTGAAAAGGGCGGCCATGCCTGGCTCTGCCCGAGGCAACCGATCCCGGCGACTAATCCAGCGGTGCCCCTCTATTGCTCTCAAAACGGGACCGGCGCGGCAAGGGCAGTCAGGAGATGGTCGAACCGTCCTGGCCCGGTAGACTGAGGACGTGGGCCGGTGGAAGACGTGGGCCTTGAGGGACGAGCCCCGGTCTCTCGCACAGCTCGATCCGGAGGAACCGTGCGATGATTTCTCGAACAGTCCGTGCCAGGCTCACCCTGTTCCTGGCCGCGCTTGTCGTCCTCGCGGCCGCGCCGGGCCTCGTGGAAGCGGCGCCGAAAGTCCGCGTGCTGTTCGTCGGCGGCGACTGGAAGTCGCAGTTGCCCAACTACCAGGGCAAGACGCCCCTGCGCGGGCACTTCGTGAGGCGCGAGGTGGACAAGGCCGCCCCGGGACAGTTCGAGTTCACCCTCTGGACCAACTACGAGTTTCAGCAGTACGCCGACTTCGAGTCGCTGCGCCGCTTCGACGTGGTCGTGGTCGGCGACGTCATGGGGCAGAGCCTGATGCCGCGGACCGTCGAGGGGCTTGCGGCGTTCGTCGCGGCCGGCGGGGGCTTCTGGTACTGCGACAACCACAAGGCGTTCAGCTTCAACACGCTCGCGCTGAGCTTCGACATCGTCCTGCCGATCCACGTCTTGCCCTTTCGGCCGTTCGGCCCCGAGCCCAACCAGCCGATCTGCAACGAGAAGGAACTCAAGGTCAAGGTGAAGGCCCCGAACCATCCCATCGTCAAGGGGCTCGACTGGGACAAGGCCCTTGCCCTGCGCGCCGCCCGCTACGGCAAGCTGAAGAAGGGCGCCGAGGTCATCGCCACCTCGCCAGGCGGCAAGGAGATCTGGGTCGTCTGGCAGAAGGGCAAGGGGCGGGCCTTCTGGTCGGGCGGCGTCTTCGCCAACGACGAGTTGTCGGAGGACTTCGCGAAATGGCCCCAGTTCGGCAAGTTCTACGCCCAGGCCCTCGGCTGGCTGGCGGAGAAGTCCACCAGCCCGCGCAAGGCGCTCGTCGAGGCGACGGCCACGGGGACGATCGCGGTTGACCTGACGCGCAAGGGCCCGGCCGTCACCTCCGCGCATTTCGGCATCCACGGCCAGGAGGACTCGCCTGGCGGCAGTTACGCGATGAAGGGGGCCGACCTCGCGCTCTACAACGAGCTCAAGCTGGCCGGCACCTTTGCCCGCACCGGGGCGGCCTCGCCGGGCGACTTCGTCAAGAGGGGCAAGGGCGGGCAGTACGACTACCCCGACCTCGGCACGGACCTGACCTCGTTCGACTGGGCGAAATTCGACTTCAAGAAGGCCGACGCCATCTTCAAGGACGTGGAGCGCATCGAGGCCGTGCCGATCTCGCTGGCCTGGTGTCCGTGGTGGGGGCCGAACTGGCCGCAGGGCAAGCGCTACGCGAAGTATTTCGCGGCCTATCTGGAGCACGTCAACGGCAAGCCCGGGACGAAGGGCTACCGGGCGAGGGCGCCGTACTTCGAGATCATGAACGAGCCGAACCTGGGCCCGGCGCCCGAGGTGCTGAACCGCTACGCGGACTTCTTCAACGAGACAGCGGGGCCCCTGCGGAAGCGCTATCCGGGGGTGAAGTTCGGCTGCGGCGGGTTCTTCGAGTGGAGCTACGTCCAGGCCGTCATCGACCGCTGCGGCCCCAACCTCGATTGGATCAGCCGCCATCCCTACGGCCATACTGGCGAGGCGGTGTTCTATTTGCAAGACCGCTACGCCGAGCACGCCCGCAAGAAAGGGCTGAAGGGGCTGAAGTTCATCATCACCGAATGGGACTTCTGGCTCTACGGCGAGCCGGCCTTCGACTACGCGATGATGCGGTGGAAGCCGCTGATCGACCACGCCGACAGTTGCGTGGGCACTCTGCACTATCGCTGGCGGGAATATCAAGAGGGCGGCTACGTCTTCGGGCTGCACGGCGAGTTCGACACGAAGTACGGCGAGCTGCCGCCGGAGTGGCCCAACCCGGGGAAGAACAAGCCGATCAGCTACCGCTACAACGGCTTCTGGATCATGCGCGACTGTCGCGGGCCACAGTACGCGGCGAAAGTGGACGTGCCGGCCCTGAAAACGGCCGAGGGGCCCCGCGCCTACGCCGTGGCGACCTGCGACGGCAAACAGTACAACGTCGTGATCTACTACGGCTACCCCTACGAGAGCCAGGCGCAGGGCAAGAAGTTCACCAAGCTCAAGGTGCGCGTGCGCGCCCCGATCCCGCCGGAGGTGAAGGGGCGAACGCTGACCATCGCGCGGGCCAACGCCAAGACCAAGTCGGAGGAGAAGGCGACCGCGGTGCGGGGCGATGCGATCGACGTCGAGGTGGAGGTCCCCGCGCGGGGGGCGGTGTCGCTGACGGTGCGATGATTGGCGCGAACGCGAGGCACCTGCCGCCGGGCACCTCGGCGGCCCGGCGCGCGTCGTCTCCCCTCATCCACGTACCCGGAGGGCCTGTCCCATCTCCCCGGCCACGCCCGGTCCACGCCCGGGGCGGACGGGCCCCTCTTGCCGACGCGCCTCGCGGCGGGCATGACCGCCCGCCTGCAACCCGTGGGGTTCTTCCCCGGCCCTCGGATGCGCGTCCCGCTGGGGACGGTCGGCATCGCGGACCGCTTCGCGTCGGCGTTCGCGCTGTGCCGCGATGGCACCTGGGTCGGGCTGCCGAACCTCACCGGCGGGCAAAGCTTCTTCTGCTATAGCCTCATCCCGCCCGCCAGCTCCACGTCCGGCGGGTGGAAGTTTGACCCGCGCATTCCCGCCGTGCATCTGTACGGGCCGGACCGCGTCCCGGTAGGCACCCTGAACGGGCTCAACCCCGGGGCCCCCGTCCCGCAAACCGGCGTCGTCACCGGCTTGCAGTGTTCGCCGCCCTCGACCTGGTAGTTCTTGCCCTGACGTCCGTGCGCGGCGAGAGGGTTCGAGAGGGCCGCCCCGCGAGCGGGGCGGCCCTCTTCCTTTGCCTCTTCACCGATTGGAAAGGGGCCGCGTACATCTCGCCCGCTCCCTGCACAATGAGATTGCATTGCGCGCCGCACACACACAACTTCCCTGAGCGGGCGCTGCCTTATCATCCTATCGCGTGAGGCGACATCGGGCCCCGTGGGGAACACGGATGGTTGAGATGATGATCGCCGCTCGAGCGCTCACTCCCGCCCCAGAACCAGATCAACCACCCAACACCCGCGCACGTGCCCGCCCGGCCGGCGGCAGTGGTTCAGGATCGCCGCGTCGGCGCAACCCGCCTCTTCGAGCGCGTCGGCCAGGATCGGCAAGCGGTCAAACGCCCTCTCCTCGTAAATGGCCTGCGCTAGCCCCGGAATGATGCCCTCGTTCCACGTGCGCCACGTTGGTTCGATGGCGGCGGGGCGGAACGGGTTGCCGACGACGTCGCGCAGCAGTTTCGCCTGTTCCGCGTCTTCCATCTTGAATGCGGTCCGGAACGCATCGTCGACGGCCTCCTCCGGGCCGGGGGCGTGCTCAGCGCCGGCCACGGCGTAGGCGGCGAGGCAGATCGGCGTGCTCGTGCGCACTTTCAGCACCTCGGCGGCGGCCCCCGCGGCATTGAAGGCCGCATACGCCGGTCCGTAAGACGCTTCCTCCCGGGTGGCGTAAAAGGCGTGGGCGTCCGCGGCGGCCGCCTGGGCTCGGGAACGCGCCTCGCGCACCTCGCCCTCGCTGGCAAGGCCGTCGGCTTGCCTCTCCGCCACGTCGAGGGCGACCCGGCTCCTTTCGTCCGTCATCCATTGCTCGGCGCGCCGGCAGGCGGCGCAGGCGAAGAGCCGTAACTTGCGCCGGCTCACCTTGCCGCTCAAATTCTTCAGCATGACCAGGGGATCGGCGCAAACGCCCCACTCATCCTCGGTCACCTTCGCTCGCTTCGCCATCGGGGCGCTCCCGGCACGCCCCGCAAGCGGGGCGGCTAAATGGGGCCTGCGTCAAAACTTCTTCGGTTCGCGCAACTTTCCGCGCATCTGGAACAGGTGGATCAACGCCCGATCCATCATCCGCTCCCCGGCGCCGAATCCCGCCGGAGATACGTAGGTCTGCGTCCCATAGCCGCCCTCGCTCAGCGCCTCGATGGTCGGTAGATATTGCTGGTAGTCGTTGCACAGCCCGAACACGAACAGGTGCTCCAGCCGGGCCCGTTTCTTCAGCGCCAGCGCGTGTCCGCAGAACAGTTCTCCCGACACGCCCACGAAGCCGATGCGCCCGTCGAGCAGCGCCGTTGTCAACCGGGGGCGCACGCCCTCGCGATATTCGCGCTCGAAAAAGGCGACCAGTTCGGGGAAGAACGCCAG
Source organism: Gemmatales bacterium (assembly GCA_038239195.1). Classification (GTDB taxonomy): domain Bacteria; phylum Planctomycetota; class Planctomycetia; order Gemmatales; family Gemmataceae; genus JBBSEZ01. The sequence continues at coordinate 21,561 of JBBSEZ010000007.1, read as the reverse complement.
GCCCAGCGCCGTCACGATCGCCGGATTGCCCAGGTCGATGCGACAGGCGAACTTGAAGTTCTCCTCGCGGCCCCGCAAGGTCGGCTTCGCCGGGGCCGCGCAGCGGATGCCCTTGGCCAGCGCCAGCACCTCGCGGCCCACGGCCTGGCCAAACGCCTCCGGGCTCATTCGGTCCGCTTTGGGCGAGAGGTCGCCGCTCGCCCCTTGCAGGAACAGGCATGGGGCGGCCGTCTCCTTCTCGACCAGTTCCGCCAGCGGGCCCGGGTAGTCGGCCGAGAACTTCCGCGTCCCCGCCGGGCGCATCGTCGGGTGGGCGGCGAAGTTGACCGCGTGGGCGATCACCTTGCCGCGAGCGTCCTCCACGCGCAGCACCAGCAACTCGCGATCGACCGGAGCGCCCGGGCGTTTCGAGTGCCGGTTGCGGTTGAGGGCCGTTTCCTTCGAGGCCACCCCGAGGCGCGCCGGCTGGAGCCCCTTGGCGGCGCTGACCACGACGTCCCCGATCTTCTTCTCCAGGGCGCGGACGTAGGACGTGCGGGGGGTGGGCCAGGTATCGACCTCCAGCACCGGGCCGTGATGCGTGTGCGAGGCGACCAGGAACAGATGATCGACAGCGGCGTCTTTCTTCACGCGGGCCCGGATCGTTGCGAACGAGGCCCGCGTGGGCGGCCGGCCCAGATCGAGGCTGACCAGGGCCAACCGCTCCCCGCCGATGGCCAGCACCAGGGCCCGCGCGTGCAATTTGTCGCTAACCCCCACGCAAGGCGCGTCGCGCCGCGCGGCGTAGCCCCACATCGCGTACCCCGGGGGCGGGGTGACGTCGATCTTGGCGGCGCCGGCTAGCAGCGCGTCGGCCCGCGCGGGCCCGGCGGCCCCCAGCACGGCGAGAAGCGGCAGCAACCGGGCAAAGACGTTCACGACGGCACCTCGTTTCCGGGCGGGGGGAGTGGTAACATGAAGAAATTGTAAACGGTCGCACGGGCAGAGAGCAACCGGGGGCCTGGAAGGCGTGCCGCGCGGCCACCTCCTCCTTATGCGAGCGCCAATCGTCATGATCCGTCCCACCGTCCCCGCCGACACGCCTCACCTGCTGGCCCTGACTGCGGGCACGGGCGTCTTCAAGCATCACGAGGTCGAGACCCACGAAGGGGTCCTCGACGACTACCATTCCACCAACCACGCCTATGGCCATCTCGCCGTCACCGACGAGCGCGACGGTCAGGTCGTCGGCTTCGCCTACTACGCGACCGACAGCATGACCGATCGCACCTGGGACCTCTACTGGATCGCCGTCAAGCGCGACATTCAGGCCAAGGGCATCGGCAGCGACCTGCTGCGCCACGTGGAGGACGACATTCGCCGGCACAACGGCCGCATCCTCTTCATCGAGACGTCGTCGCAGCCGAGCTACGACGCGACGCGCCGCTTCTACCTCAAGCACGGCTACGAGATCGGGGCGGTCCTCGCCGACCGCTACGCCGACGGCGACGACCTGGTGACTTTTCGCAAGCGGTTGAGTTAGCCCGTTTCGCGGGACCGCGATCGGACAGCGAGTTGGCTGGCCTGCGCGGTCCTGCGAAATGGGGCGAACCGGCCGGCGGCGGAATCCGTATTTCCCCCTTGTCCGGGGGGGTACAATGAGAGCGGAACGGACAGACGACGCCACTCCTTCAACAGGCACCTCGAGCTCGGGCGTCGTCGGCGCAACAGGCCAAAGGTCCGGCAGTTACGGCACGTCGGTCCTGCCGGGACCGGGCCGCGCCCGCCTTGTGTTCGCCGCGCGAGCGGCAACCGGGGCAAGGAGCGGAACGGGCGCAGGAGGGCCAACCGGCAGAACCTCCCCAAGTTGAGTTCTATTTCTCATCCCGGGCGGGCCGGCTGCCGATTATCACACTAGCCAAGGCGGTAGATCGATCCGCCCCCCATCCTCCCGGCGCGCCGCCTCGGGCAGGCCGGGAGGGAGGGTGGCCGCGCTGTCCCTTGGCCCGCCTGTTGCGGCGTTGCGTGCGCGCTCGAGCCCCCCGTAGTCCCCACCGAGCGCGCGCCGCCGCCCCGCCCCCCGCCGTGCCGGCACGTCCGGCCGGTTCAGACGCGCCCTCCCTATGTCCCCCCCACGGGGGGGCGCGTCGGGGCGGGCGGGACGCTCCCCGGCCGGGGATGGCCCGGCGATCTCGGCCAACCCGGCCGGGGAGGGGACTTAGCCCTGCGTGTTATGGAGTGCCTGCCATGAAATCGGCAAGGAAGGTGTTTACGACCGGCCAGGTCGCCAAGATCTGCAAGGTCGCGCCGCGCACGGTCAGCAAGTGGTTCGACTCCGGCCGGCTGCGCGGCTATCGCATCCCCGGGAGTCAGGACCGGCGCATCCCACGCGAACAGCTCATCCGCTTCCTCAAAGAACACGGCATGCCCCTGGGCGAGCTGGAGGAAGAAGGGTGGCACAAAGTCCTCATCATCGGCGCCGAGCCTCTGTTCATCGAGCGCCTCAAGGAAATGCTGCCCGACGACGAAGACTACCGGTACGAGGTGGCCCACAGCGGGTTCGAGGCCGGCATCCAGGCCGAGAGCTTCCACCCCGACACCATCATCGTCGATCTCGCCATGGGCCGCAGCGAGGCGCTGCAGATTGCCCAGAACCTCCGCCGCAACGACCAGTACAAGGAGACCCTCATCATCGCCCTCGCCAGCGAGGACGAGCCCAACCCCGAAGGCCTCACGGAGTACGGCTACAGCGAGGCGTTCAAGAAGCCATTCGACATCGCCCTGCTCGGCGAGCGCATCCGGGCCCTCGTCGAAGAGAAGCGCGACAACCTGTGAGCGTCGGGCCTTCCCCGCCACCCCGCGATGCCCCCGTCCTCAAACCGAAGCAATCGACAAGCCCCCCAGACCAGGAGGGAAGCTCGGCCGACACCTCCCTCGGCCCGCTCCCTCCTGTCTTCGTTTTTCGCGCCCCGGCGAGCGGGAGGCCTAGCCCTCCGCTCACCCCATTTCCTTTCGCGCGCCAACGAAACCGCTCCCGTTCGGGTTGTTCCTGATGGATGGACGTGCTTGCCTGGCGATTCGCGCGAGCCGCGCAACTCGGCCCGTTGACAACCACGTCCGTCCCCTGTTACGGTGTGCCTACGGTTTCCGAGCCTATCTCGCGTTCTCCTGTCTTCGTTCTCGCGGGGGGAGGGCCCTTCATGGCGAAACAGCAGCCCGGCGTCTGGGGCATTGACCTGGGTCAGTGTGCCCTCAAGGCCTTGCGCATCCAGGACCTCGACGGCGAAGTCGTCGCGACCGCCTTCGATTACGTCGAATATCCCAAGATCCTCAGCCAACCGGATGCCGACCCCGATCAACTCATCCGCGAGGCCCTCAACACCTTCCTCTCGCGCAACTCGCTGCGCGGCGACACCGTTGCCATCAGCGTGCCCGGCCAGAGTGGGTTGGCCCGCTTCGTCAAGCTCCCGCCCGTCGAAGAAAAGAAGATCGCCGACATCGTCAAGTTCGAGGCCAAGCAGCAGATCCCCTTCAACCTCGACGAGGTCGTCTGGGACTACCAGAAGATCGGCGCCAGCAACGTCGTCGATGGCTTCGCGCTGGAGACCGAGATCGGCCTGTTCGCCATGAAGCGCGACCTGGTCAACCGCTACCTGCAGCACTTCAAGGAGGTCGGCGTCGAGGTCCACCTCATCCAGATGGCGCCCCTGGCGCTGTGCAACTACATCTCCTACGACCTGCTCGAACGCGGCCCCGAAGCCGCTGCCGACGAGAGCGAGAAGAAGGGCTGCGTGGTAGCCCTCGACATCGGCGCCGACAGCAGCAACCTCGTCATCACCGATGCCGGGCGCATCATCTGGCAGCGGCCGATCCCCCTGGGCGGCAACCACTTCACGCGCGCCCTCACCAAGGACCTCAAGCTCACCTTCGCCAAGGCCGAGCATTTGAAGCGCAACGCCACCAAGTCGCCCGAGCTCAGGAAGATCCTCTCGGCCCTCAAGCCGGTGCTCAACGACTTCGTCGGCGAGGTGCAGCGCTCGCTGGGCTACTTCGCCAACACTCACCGCGATGCCCAGATCGAGTACATGGTGGGCCTGGGGAACGCCTTCCGGTTGCCCGGCCTGCAGCGGTTCCTCGCCGAAAAGCTCCAACTCGACGTGCGCAAGCTCGCCAAACTGGAGCGGCTGGGCGGGGAGACCGTGCTCTCCTCGCCGGTTTACACGGAGAACATCCTCAGCTTCGCGGCCGCTTACGGGCTGGCCCTCCAGGGGCTCAAGCACGGGCGCGTGGGGACCAACCTGCTCCCGGGCGAGATCCGCATGGAGCGCCTGGTGCGCGGCAAGAAGCCGTGGGCGGTGGCCGCCGCGGGCGTCCTGCTGCTCGCGCTGGCCGGCGTCGCCCTCGGGGCGTTCCTCGACGGGCGCGCCTACACCAGCGCGGCGGTGCAGAAGGCGGTCAAGGACGCCAAGGAGGCCAAGACGCGGGCCGACGCCCAGAACGCCAAGGTGGCGGCGGCCAAGGCCAAGGCGAGCAAGGAAGAGAAGGACTACCGGGCCATCATCGCCGGGCAGGGCGAGCGCCTCAACTGGGCCGCCCTCTACAAGTTCATCAGCGATTGCATCCCGCAACCCGACGGCAGCAACTTGCCCACCGTCGAGGTCTCGGCGCTGGGCAAGCACAAGGGCAAGAAGGCCCGCGAGATGTACTGGGACAACCCGTCCAAGGGCGAGCGCATCAGCGGGAAGATGGCCTTCAAGTGGTACGAGGAGTTCAACAAGCCCAAGGCCGGCGGGGGCAAGAAGCTTACCCCCGAGGAGAAGAAGGGCGCCCCGCCCGGCGCCAAAGAGGGGGCGGAGAAGGACGACGACGCCTTGCCGCCGGGCATCGACGACCTGATCCAGTTCCGCATCACGGCCATCGACGGGCGCTTCTGCGATGACCTCAAGGGCTTCTGGGAGCAGGTGCGCCTCAAGATCGGCACCGAGTCGGAGTACGTCCGGCCGATGGACCAGCACGGCAAGCCCCCCGAGGGCAAGGGCTGGGTGATCGAACTGCGCGGCTACACGTTCCACCTCGACGGCGACCAGTTCGTCCGCCACACGCTGCTCAACAACATCGCCGAGCGCGCCAAAGCGGGGGAGGTGGCCCTCGCGCCTTCGACCGCGCCGCCGGCAAAGGGCGCACCGGTTGCTCCAACCTCCAAAAGCGGAGTGGGAGGGGCGCCGGCCCCGGGGGCCCCGCTACCCGACCCGGACGGGACGGCCAAGAACGCCGACGAGGCGATCAAGAAGGCGATCCTGAAGCGCGTCAGCCACGTGGTGCTCTACAACCACAAGTCGCGCTCGGCGGAAGTGCGTGGGCCGTTCGAGATCATCGGGGCCACCACGCTCGACACCCTGGTCCGGCCCGTCGGCGCTTCGGGAGGCGAGCCTGGCAAGAAGGGCGTCCCTCCCCAGCCCGGCAACCCCGCGCCGGGCGGCATGGTGGGCCGGCCACCCACCAGCGGGGGGTATCCCGCGCCCGTTGGGAAGGACAAGGCCCCGGAAGGGCCCACGGGGCCGGGACGCGACACCTGGCACACGCTGAACACCCGCAACGGCGCCGGCACCGCGCCGGGCGGGGGAACGCACGTGCGCACCGAGTTCATCATCCTGTTCGTGTGGCGCGAGCCGACGCCTTCCGACGCCCTGCGGCAGAGCGGCCCCCCGGCGCCCGCCGCGCCGGGCAGTCCTGCGGCGAAGTGACGAGGGCCTGGCCGCGCCGATCGGCCAGAGGGGTTTTCGAGAACGCAGTCCTCGCCGCGCGGCGAGCTCTCGAGGGGTTGTCGAATGGCAAGCAAGATCGACAAGGAATTCTTGAAGAAGAACCAGTTCTGGATCGGGCTGGGCGCTTTCGTGCTGCTCTGGCTGGTCGGCGTCATCGCGGTCATCGCCGGCGGGGGCGAGAGCAAGGACAAGAAGGAGTACGAGTCGGCCTTCACGGGCGTCAAGGGCCTGGGCGCCCGCGCCAAGACCAAGGCGCACGAAGAGCCCTGGGTGTCCTACGGCAACAAGTTCGCCGGGCTGAAGAACGCTGCCTGGAAAGAGGGCTGGGACCTACAGCAAGGCCTCTACGAGCAGCCAGGCCAGAACCCGCAAAACGGGTTGTACAGTTGGCCCAAGGGCATGGAGGCCCCGGAGTACCCAACGAGCGAGCTCTCGCTGGACGCCCGCACCAAGTATCGCAACGACTACAAGGCCCAGTACGCCAAGCTGGAAAAAGACCGAGTCGTCTGGCCGGTCGAGATGGACAAGGGCTTCGACAACATCCTGAAGCAGCAAAACTGGGAGAATGCTCAGGGCAACCCACCGACGCGCGAGGAGATCTGGTTGGCGCAGGAAGATTTCTGGGTCAAGCGCGACCTGCTCTATGCCCTCCGCGCCGCCCTGGACCACGCCGCCCGCTTCAAGGAGATCGAGCGGACCGTTAACCCGAAGGGAGCGCCAGGCGGGGCGAAAGGCCTTGGCGAGGGCGAGATCGCGCGCTACAAGCTGCGGAACACGAGCTGGGAGATCGAGCTGATCATCAAGAAGGGCGCCGAGCGGCCCTACGCGGTCAGCGAGAAGAGCACCATCAAGAACGTCCACCCCAGCCGCCGGACTCAGGCGCTGACCACGCGCGCCGGCAATCGCGGGCTCAACTTCCGTCTGTGGCAGGAGGGCCATTACCCCATGCAGGTCCCGGTGGCCGGCGCGCTGCTGCCGCACGACGCCACGGCGGAGTTCGGCGCCGCCACCGACCTGTCGGCCTTCGAGCCGGCCAAGCCGCTGGTGTTCGATCAGGAGTTCGAGTGGGAGAACGCTCCCATCCGCCGCATCGAGGCGCTGGACGTGCCCTACCAGTCGCACCGCACCGTCACCACCGCGCTGCGGGCGCGCGACGACCTCAAGAAGCTCGACCCGACCGCCACGGAACTGGAAGCCGCCAAGGATGGCAAGGACGGCAAGGACGGCAAGCCCCCCAATCAGGGCCCGGGCGTGCCCAAGATGCCAGGGGGCCCGGCAGGGGAGCGTCCTGGGGGGAGCAAGGGGGGGGGAGATGCGACCGCCCTCGATTTGACGCCGAACAACGCCATCCCGCGCAACCGCTATCTGCACGTGAGCGAACAGTGCCGGCACCTGCCGGTCGCCATGCGGCTGATCGTCGATCCGGCCCACGTCCACGACGTGCTGGCAGCGGTCATCAACTCCCGGCTGCGGATTCAGGTCACGCAGGTGCAGCTGGCGCGCGCCAGCGACATTGTACGGCAGGCCCCGGGAGACAAAGGGAAGGGCGGAGAGGGCGCCCTGGTGGGAATGGGGCCGAGGGCGTTTCCTCCCGGCTACGGGCGCCCGGGCGTGCCCGGCGGTCCTCGCATGCCCGGAATGCCTCCGGGCGGCTCCATGAGGCCTCCGGGTGGCCCCAAGATGCCTCCGGGCGGCCCCAAGATGCCTCCGGTCTTTCCGATGGGCAAGGACGGCCCCGGCACGAAGACCGAGGACACGAGCACGACGGCCCCGACGGCTGACCTCGCTCCGCTGGTGGAGTTGACGATTTACGGGGTCGCCTGTCTGTACGAGCGGCCGACGAAGCCGGTCTCGACGGCAGCGCCGAGCCCGCCCACGGCGAAGAAGCCCTGAGCCGAATGAGGCGAGCGGGCGGCGTTCGCCCCCTGTTGAAGGCGCCCCAACAGGGGGGCTCACGTCCCCCGCTCACCCAACCCGAAAGGACAAGAAGACGATGGCCCTGAAAGATGTCGACTTCAAGCAGTTCTTCCTGGCCAGGGGCGAGCGGGTCGCCCTGGCCGTCGCCGGCGTGCTGACGGCGCTGCTGATCGTCCTGTTCCTGTTCCGCCCGGGCCACGGCTTCTTCGCCAAGGGCCCCGACGACACCACCAAAGAGATTGGCCGGGAAACCACCAGCGTCACCTCCCGGCTCAACTCGAGCGCGCCGCTCGACAAGGTGCGCGACGCAGCCGAACTGCCGCCCGACGCCGCCAAGTTGGACAAGTTCGACACGGCCAAACTCGACGGCTCGACGTTCGCGATGGCCGAACTGACCCCACCGGGCGTCGGCGGCGCGGTCGGGCGGAAGAGGCCCTTCGTGTACAAGGTCGAGGAGTTGGCGGCGCTTCCCTACCGAGCCCAGCTCAGCGCGTACATTTTCGACCTCACAGGCCCCCGGCCCCAGATTATGCACTTGCGCGACCCGGACGGTACCACCAAGGGGAACGCAGGCGGAATCGCCGCCATGTTTGGGCCCAAGGGCACTCGCAAAATGCCCGGGGGCCCCGGCGGCATGTCGATCCCGAATGTTGTTGGCGCCAGGGGCGGGAAGGGCCGCCCGGGCATGGGGATGCCCGTAATGGGTGATGCCGAGGGCTCCAAGAAGCAGGACATGAAGGCGACCTGGATCGATCTGGCCAAGGTCAAGGAGTCGGACCACCTCGCCAAGCAGCCCCAGCCGTCGCGCCAGGTGATCGTGGCCGCCACGTTTCCCTACAAGAAGCAACTCGAGGAATTCAAGAGCAAGTTGGGGCTGGCCACCTTACCCGACGTCATCAACGAGAAGTCGCAGGTGAAGCTCAAGGACGGGACCTACCTGCCGTCGCTGCGCTTCCTCGAAGTGGTGGCGCAGAGGCAGGAGCTCGACGGGGACGACAAGCCCGTGCCCGTGCGGGGCGCCGACGGCAAGTTGGTGGAGTGGCGCACGCTCAACCTCAAGGCAGATTACCGGCCGTACGTGTTCGTGACGGGCCTTCAGACGGAGAAGGAGGACGAGAAGTACGCCCCGGTGATCTTCGAGGGCCTGGTGATGCCGCGCTTGAAATTGTTCCGCGCGGAGGACTTTGGGGCCAAGACGGGCGACAAGGAAGCGCCGACCAAGGCCGACCGCGAATCGGTCCGCGAGTATCCGAAGGTCGAGGACGACCTGGAGACGTTGAAGAAGACGCTGAAGGCCCTGGAGACCAATACGGCCGTGATCGCGAAACCGAAAAGCACCTTCGACCCGGATGGGCTCCCCATCTTCGGCGGCGCGCCGAAGGAGGAAAGCGGCGAGGAGAAGAAGAAGGAGGAGGGAAAAGAGGAGGCGACGGGGACCGAGGTGCCGGAATACGTCCTGGTCCGCGTGATCGACGTGACGGTGCAGCCGGGCAAGGCCTATCGGTATCGACTCCAGGTGCGCATGGCCAACCCGAACTACAAGCTGCTCGCCAACCGCGGCGAGAAGGGCGTCGCCGACCTGCGCTACGCCAAGGAGCCCGTGCTGGAATCGGAGTGGTCGGCGCCGGTCGAGGCGAGCATCGATCGGGAGCTGCGCTACTACGCCGTCGATGAGAGCGAGTTGGCCCCCCCGACCAAGGGCGGGCGCCCCAAGGACGCGGTCAGGCCAGGGCAGCTCATCATGCAGGCGCACCGCTGGATCGAGACGATGCTGACGAACACGGGGGCGCCGCTCTACCTGGGCGAATGGTCGGTCGCCGAGCGCTTCCCCGTCTACCGCGGCGAGTACGTCGGCCGTAAGGTCAAGGTCGAGCTCCCGGCGTGGCGCTATACCCGCGAGGAGTTCGTCCTGACGGTCGAGGCGGCCAGCGGCAAGAAGGGCAAGCAGCAGCCGGGCATCGGGGTCGATTTCGGCTACGGCCGATTGGGCACTTCTCAACCCGAGGCCATCCTGGTGGACTTCGACCCCGGCAAGGGCCACGCTCACGTCCGGGGCACCGACAAGAAGGCGCCGACCGTCGCCGATCACGCCGCTCCCGAGGCCTTGCTCCTGTCGCCCGACGGAGAGCTCCTGCTCCTCGAAGGGGCCCGCGACGCCAAGGACGCGAAGCGCGTCGAACGCGTCGAGAAGGTCCGGGATCGCATCAGCGAGGTCAAGGACGGCGACAAGAAGGGCGGCCCCGGGAAGAAGGGGAAGCCGTTCGGTTGAGCGGCGTGCATCGCTAAGGCGAGCGGCAGGAGTTGGTTTGCCGTAGGACGGCCCGCCCCGAGCCGTCCGGACGGCACAGGCGGGCCGGCCTCCCGGGATGCCTTTCCCTGCCGCACGCCTTAATCCTCGGCGCGCCGCGGGGGTTTGCCTGGGGTGCGCGGTTGCTCCGGGGCCAACGCCCCTCGGCCCGCCAACGTTACCGGGACGGCGATCTGCGCCCCAACTTGCCCGTTTGCCCTCGCCGGGGGCCGTCGGCCTCGTTTCGCTTGCTCGAGGTTTCATCAGTTGCCGCTCGTTCTCCTCGATCTCGCCCTCTTCGGGCAACTTCCTCGCTTTTTCCACGTTTGCGGATCTCCATTTGCAAGTCGAACGACAGCAACGAGGTGCGCGGCGCGGTCGTCCCGCACCGGCGAGGGAGAATGGCGCAAGTCGAGCCCCGGCGCACGTTTTGCATGAGGAGCTCGGCGAGTTGGGTTTGACACTCGCGGGCATGTTTTTAGAATGCCAGGTGAGGCCCGGCCAGGGAAGGCCGGGCCCACCAAGAGGGCCCGGAGAGAGGCAAATGCCATGTGGTGCCCAAAGCCCGACCACCCCTTGCGGCGGTTGTTCGCCGGCCTGACCGAGCAGACGTTCATGTCCACGCTGGGCGTGGCCGACCCACCCCTGACCGACTACCTGTCCGAGTTGTTGTCGCGATTCGTTCACGTGGATGCCCTGTATCGTCTGCGCGATGCCAAGGGCAAGCGGCTGGAGGAAGTGGCCGAGATGATGATCGAGGCCGAGGCGATGCCCCCGGAAGGGCGCACGCGCCGCGAGGTGCATCGGCACATCGGCGACTATGCGCTGTTCTGGACCGGGGTCTACCCGGAGAGCCTGAGCAAGTTGCGCTCGGCGCTGAGCAAGGACTCGTTCATCGACTACTGCGAGCAGGGCAAGCGCTCCTACCTCATCGCCAGCACCTTCGAGGAAGGCGCCTACGCCGAAGAGGCACCGGTGCTGCGCCGGCTCAGCTCGGAGTTCGAACTGTGCGCTTACGGGCTACAGCAGGTGCGCCGCGGATGGGAACGGGCCCGCCGCGAAGGCGGCAACGGTGGCCCTACTCTCGTCTAACGCCCTCTCCGGCGTCCGTCTCTCAACCTCTCCCTTTCCGTGCCCCCGGTTGGGCCTCTCTCCGGGCCTTCGGCCGCGACGTTGGGCGAGCGGCAGGACTTGGTGTGCTGTAGGACGGCTCAGCAGAGCCGTCCGGATGGCTCAGCAAAGCCGTCCTACAGACATGCTTTTTCCTCCCACTCGCCTTGGGCCACTTGTCGCATTCGGCATCGGTTCTGGAGGCATTACTCCGCCAGCAGAGCGTGGAGCACGTCGAGGTCGGCGGGCTTGAGCAGGTGGACGTCGAAGCCGGCCTCCAGCGCGCGGCGGCGGTCTTCCTCCTGCCCGTAGCCGGTCAAGGCCGCGAGCAGCACGCGCTCCAACCCCGGCACCTGCCGCAGGCGCGGGGCCAGGTCGAGGCCGGTCATCCCGCCGGGGAGGCCGATGTCCAGCAGCACCACGTCCGGCCGGAAGGCGTGGGCGGCCTGGAGCGCCGTCGCCCCGTCGTGGGCGACGTGGACCTCGTGACTCGCCAGCCGCAGCAGCATCGCCAGGCTCACGGCGGCGTCCACGTTGTCGTCCACGACCAGCACGCGGCGGGAGCGAATCAGGGCCCCCACCCGGGGCACCTTCTCCTCGGGGGCGGGCGGCGCTTCGGCCAAGCAAGGCAGGCGGACGAGGAACTCGCTGCCCTGCCCGGGGCCTCCGCTGTGGGCCTCGACGGTCCCGCCGTGCAGCTCCACGAGCCTCTTGACGAGGGTCAGGCCGATGCCCAGCCCCCCCTGCGCGTGTTGGAGCCCCGGCTCGGCCTGGAGGAACAGGTCGAAAACGCGCGGCAGCGCTTCCGCGCTGATGCCGATGCCGTCGTCCCGAACGCGGAGGACCGCCTCGCCCCTCCCGCCCTCGGCCGTGAGCCACACGTGCCCGCCCTCGGGGGTGTACTTGGCGGCGTTGTTCACCAAGTTGCCCACGACCTGGGCGAGCCGGGTCGGGTCGGCCGTCACCCGCAGCGCGGGCGCCAGGGAGACGGTGAGTTCCTGCTTGCGGGCGTCGAGGAGCGGGCGGCACGCCTCGACGGCGGCGGCGACGACGGGGGCCAACTCGACCGGCTTCGTTTCGAGCCGAATCTTGCCCTGGGCGATGCGCGACACGTCGAGCAGGTCGTCCACGAGCCGGGCGAGGTGCTGGACCTGCCGCTCGATCACCTCGCCGGGCCATTCCGCCTGCGCATCGCTTCGCCCCTGGAGGCGCATCACCTCGACGGCGTTGCGGATGGGGGCGAGGGGGTTTCGCAACTCGTGGGCGAGGGTGGCGAGGAACTCGTTCGTGCGGCGCTCGGCCTCACGCAGCGCTTCCTCCGTCTGCTTCTGGTCGTCGATGTCGCTCGCGTTGCCGAACCACTTGACCGCCCGCCCCTGCTCGTCCTTCATCGGCAGCGACCGGCCCTGGAACCAGCGATAGGCCCCGTCCGCGCGGCGGAGGCGGTACTCGCACTCGAAGCGCTCTCCCGTCCGGTTGGCCTCCGCCCAGGCGGCGTCCAGCGCCCCGAGGTCGGCGGGATGCACAACGAGCCTCCACCCGGCCCCTCGGGTCTGCTCGAAGGGGAGGCCGGTGTAGTCGAGCCACCGCTGGTTGCAGTAGTCGCACTCCCCGTCGGGCCCGGCGGTGAAGACGATGGCGGGGATGGAGTCGGCCAGGGCCCTGTAAGCGCGCTCGCGCTCGCGGAGGCCCTCGTCGGCCTTGCGGTGTTCGGTGCGGTCGCGCGTCACCTTGGCGAAGCCGCGCAGGTCGCCGTCCCCGTCCCGCAGGGCGGTGGTGATGCCGTTGACCCACATCCGCGTGCCGTCCTTGCGGACGTGCCAGCGGTCGTCGGTGGCCCGGCCGTGCTCGATGGCGGCCCCGAGCTCTTTCTCGGGATGGCCCTGCTCGACGTCCTCGGGGAGGAAGAAGCGGGCGAACGGCATGCCCAGCGCCTCGTCCTCGGAGTAGCCGAAAATGCGTTCGGCGCCGACGTTCCAGGCGGCCACCCGGCCCTCGACGTCCATGAGGAAGATGGCGTAGTCGGAGACGCACTCCATGAGCAAGGCGTACTGCTCCTCGGCCCCACCCAGCTCTACCCCGCCTGACGACTCGTTGCGCATGGTGCCGCTCGCTTCGCGCCTGTTGTCCCGCAACCACCTGGCAAGCCTCCCCCACTGGATGGCTGCCGGCCCGTAGGTCGGACGTCGAGAGGATGGGGAAATTCTAACAGGGGCGGGAGGGAAGATGCCAGACCGAAGCGCGTCTAGGGAGAGAAAAACCGGGCCGTTCACTTCGGGTGCGGGCCCGTGGGGCGGTGCTCGGAGAGCGAGCGAACGCTTTCGAGCAGCCCGTCGAGCTCGACGGGCCATGAGTGCCCCTCCCGGGCCCGGCCTTGCGGCCACCGAGGTGCTATCTCTTGCCGGGGCGAGCGGCGAGTGGGGAAAAACGAAGGGGACAGGCTGTTCGCTCTGGCCCCTCGAAGGACAGTTCGGCTCTCCACGACTTCCTGGCGCATCAACGATCCGCCCCCGGGCGGATCGCGAGTGGGAAGTCGATCCGAAGAGAAGAAGACGTTAACAGGCCGAGCCGATTGAGCCGGCCCCGAGCGCCTCCCTCGTCCGCGACCTGCAGATGGCTGACCCAGAGATCGTCCTGCCGCTCCGATTCGACCTTCCAGCCATCGGAGAGCAACGTCGCGCGCAAATGGCGGGTGGGCCGGATCACTTCGATGTGGACGTTCATGTTCGACCTCGTGGGGGGACTGCCAGGGCCGCGAGCCCGCGTTCCCAACGTGAGAAGACGTTCTCCGATCGCGGGCTACTTCCGGCAGTTCCTCGCGCACGGTTGGAGCGCTCCCGAGGCCATGGGGCCACACGGGCGGCCGACCGACTCGAGGCGGGCTTACGCCAGACGCGCCCGAGTAATCGCCGGGCCCTCCCTCCGGTGTCCCTTCGGGAAAGAGTGGAAGAGGGCACAGGAAGACTATGCAAATCAGGCGCCTTCGCCAATCCAGCATGGCAGGAGGAGGAGCGGAGCCGCTGCCCACCCGTGGAGCCGATTCCGCGGAGCATCGCCTCCAGGCCCCGGCGTTGCGGCTACGCGACCTGCGGGAGAGGCGCTCCGCCCTTCGCAGCGAACTCGAGGGTGGATGGGCCCACGCCGAGCAGGGCGTGCAAGGCGTCGAGGTTTGCGGGCTTGCCCAGGCGGGCGTCGAAGCCAGCCTCCAGGGCCCGGCGCCGGGCCTCCTCCCCGCCGGGCCCGGTCAAGGCGACCAGCAAGACGCTTTCCAGGCCCGGCATTTCTCGCAGTCGGGGGGCCAGGTCGTAGCCGTTCAGGGGCCCCGCCAGGCCGACGTCGAGCAGGATAACGTCCGGACGGAATTTTCGGGCCGCTTCGAGTGCCGCCGGACCGTCGCGAGCGGTCTGGGCCTCGTGGCCGTGGGCCCGAAGGATCGTCGCGAGGTTCTCGGCGGTGTGTGGGTTGTCGTCCACGACGAGGACGCGGCGGGCGGGGGTGGCGGGCGGGGCGACATGCAGGTGGTGGCGGCGAGAGAGAGCGATCACGGGTGGGGCTCCTTCCCGAGATAGTACCAAGGCGTACAGGACGAACGCCCACTCGCCGTTGAGTCGTTCGTCACGCGCCCAGTCTAATCGGCGCGGCCGGAGCGCAACAAGGCCAACTCGCGGCGGCAAGGCCCTTGCGGCAACCCGTTCTTGCTTGTCGTTTCGCGATCCCACGCCCTTGTTGTAGAAAGAGATCATCAAGTGGAGGAGACCGCTGGGCGCTGGAGACGCGCGATGGACGTCCCACTGTACAACCGCCAGGCCTGGGACCGCCAGGTCGAGAAGGGCAACCGCTGGACGGTGCCGGTTGGCCCCGAGGTCATCGCGGCGGCGCGGCGCGGCGACTGGCAGGTCGTCCTCACGCCGACGAAGCCGGTGCCGCGCGAGTGGTTTCCCGACCTGGCGGGGCTCGACGTGCTCTGCCTGGCGTCCGGCGGCGGGCAGCAGGGGCCCGTCCTGGCCGCGGCGGGGGCGGCCGTCACCGTGCTGGACAATTCGCCCGGCCAACTGGCGCAGGACCGCCTCGTGGCCGAGCGCGAGGGGCTTGCCATCGACACGGTGCAAGGGGACATGGCCGATCTGTTGGCGTTCGCCAGCGGGCGGTTCGGGTTAATCTTCCACCCTTGCTCGAACTGCTTCGTGGCCGACGTGCGGCCGGTCTGGCGGGAGGCGTTCCGCATCCTGCGTCCCGGCGGGGCGCTGCTGGCCGGTTTCGCCAACCCGGTGCTCTACGTATTCGACGACGCCCTGGCCGAGAAGGGCGAGCTGCTGGCGCGCCATGCGGTGCCGTATTCGGACCTTACCAGCCTGACGGACGAGGAGCGGCGGCGCTACGTGGACAAGAACGAGCCCCTTGTCTACGGGCACACGTTGGAAGACCAGCTGGGCGGGCAGATCGGCGCGGGGCTGGTGCTGACGGGCCTCTACGAAGACCGCGACCCGAAGCACCCGCTCGCCCGGTTTCTGCCGACGTTCCTCGCCACGCGCGCCGTCAAGCCTGGCCCCGCGCACAGGGGCGCATGAGGAGGCAGGGGCGGGGGTGCTGAGAAGGCGCGGGCAGGAACAGGCATGCCTGTAGGCCGGCCCACCAGTGGCGGGCGGGGAAGGAGGGCCGGCCGACAGCAAACCAAGTCCTGCCGCAGGCCCAACCCGCGTTCAACGGGGGCGGGCAGCGCGGCGCACCCTCCGAGGCCGAACCTTGGCCGGCCTGCTGGGAGCGTTGGTCGTGGCCGGGGCGGTGCCCCGCTGGGCCTGCCAGTGGGCCTGCCATTGCCGGAGCGAGTTCTTGAAGGTGGCGGGGGGCGTTTCGTCGCCGGTCGGGCGCGTGGGCTCTTTCGGATCAATTTCGGACATGTTCTCTCGCCGATTCGGTACGGCCATGGGAAAAGGGAAGTAGGTGATGCTGCGGGAAAGTCCTGGAAGTGCGTTCGAGCAGCTACGTCAACTATACTGCTATCGACAAGAAAAGGCAAACGAGATGACGGATTCGCCCGCCGGGAGATGGTTTACGCGCCCCTGCTCAACCGGGCCGCCCGCGCGTAGGCTGACTCGGGTCGCCTGTCGTGGAAGGAGCAAGGTCATGCAGCCACGCGGAGAGTTGTGGTTCGAGTTGCAGCGGGTCTGCCAGGACTTCCGCGACTTCTCCGGGTTGGGGGAGAAGGAGGGCTTGGAAGTGCTGGTGGCCGTCCTCGCCAACCTCCTGGGCGAGCAGGAGGAAGCGCTGGAGAAGTTGGCCCCGGCGAAAGGCGGCGAGCGGAACAACGCTCCGATGGCGTGAAAGGATGCAAATCGCCGGCGTAGTGTCGGCGCGGCTTCCTCACGCCAAAATCGTCGGTCGCCCCCTCCACCACGCTGCCCCTGGTCCGCCGCGGGCCCCGCGGCACATTCTCAGAACCCGAGCGAGAACGTGCGCTCTGGCCCGAGATACAGAAAGTGGCACCGGTTGAGGACGTCTGTACCGACGATGGCCCCGGCCCGGTCGCGTGCGTCGAATTGGTCGGTAGCCAGAACCCGAATGCCCGGGATGGCGTGCGGCCGTCCGTTGGCGACCAGCGCCAGGCTGGCGTCGAACACGAGCGCATAGTGCGGGTCGTCGCGCGGCGTGGAAGGCGTGGCGATGGGGACGGCGTTCAGCGCCTCAACCCCCAACTGCTGGAAGATGGAAAGCCCCACCACCGTCACGGCCGAGCCCGAGTCGAGGACGGCGCGGAGGGGCACGGCCGGCGGGACCGGAAAATTGTGTCGCCTGAGGAGCTCGGCCCGCCGGTCGCTGACGCCCACGAGCAGGTCTACGACAGCGCCTTCCGCCGTGATTTGGCCCTGGATTAACGCCCCCACGTCACCCCCCGCGAGAAGAACAAGGGCGTTTCGTGCTCCAGTACCTGCTTGACGACGAACGGCGCCAGGCCGAAACGGTCGTACCCCGCAGCCAGGGCCTCTTCCTGGGTATCGTGAAGGGAATCGATGGTCTCGCCGTGAATCAGCACGTACTTCCCCACGTTCGCGGGGGCTTTCAGCAGGCCAGGCAGTTCCCTGCGGAACGTCGCGAGCTCGCGCTCGATGGACATGACCGATGGGCCTCTTGGGAGTGGCCGATGGCCGGGACTTCGCTCCC
Source organism: Gemmatales bacterium (assembly GCA_038239195.1). Taxonomy (GTDB): domain Bacteria; phylum Planctomycetota; class Planctomycetia; order Gemmatales; family Gemmataceae; genus JBBSEZ01. The sequence continues at coordinate 4,344 of JBBSEZ010000007.1, read as the reverse complement.
GGCCATCATCCTATCGGGCTGTGGGAGGACGCGCCCCCTCTGTTTCAAGCAAGCAGTGCCGCGATTTGTAACTTTGGGATTAAACCTTGCCGGGGAATGGCGCCCCGCTCGCCGACTCAGCTTCCTCACGCCAAAATCGCCTTGATCGGCTTCGCCGGGTAGACGTCGGTCAGCCGCTCGTCCCGGCCGTTGTGGCGATAGGTCAATTTCGCGTGATCGAGCCCCAGCAAGTGCAGCATCGTGGCGTGCAGGTCTGCCACGCTCGTCCGATCGGTCACCGCCCGGTAGCCAAAATCGTCGGTCGCCCCACGCACCACGCCACCCTTGGTCCCTCCGCCGGCCAGCCAGACGCTGAAGCCGTAGGGGTGGTGATCGCGGCCATCGCGGCCCTGCGCGCCCGGCGTTCGGCCGAACTCGCCCCCCCAGAACACCAGGGTCGAGCCCAGGAGCCCGCGCTGAGCCAGGTCGGTCAACAGGCCCGCGACGGGCAGGTCCGTTTGCTGGCAGCATGCCCTCGTGCTCGCGGCGTTGTTGCGGTGGGTGTCCCACGGCTGGCCCGCCATCACGAGCTGCACGAAGCGCACCCCGCGCTCCACCAGGCGCCGGGCCATCAGACAGCGCGTGCCGTAGGAGCGCGTCACGGGGTCGTCGATGCCGTACAGCCTTTGCGTCGCCAGGGGCTCCTTCGTCACGTCCAGCGCGTCGGTCGCCGTCAACTGCATCCGCCCCGCCAGCTCGAAGTTCGCGATCCGCGCCTCCAGTTCCAGCTCCCCCGGGCGCTTCGATCGGTGTTCGGCATTGAGCGCCGATAGTAGGTCGAGGCGGCCCTTGTCTGCGGCGGGGGCGCGCGGCGCCCGCGGCCGCAGGTTCAGCACCGCCGCCCCCTCGGAACGGAAGGGGGTGCCCTGGTAGACGGGCGGCAGCCAGCCGGCCGACCAGTTGCGGGCCCCGTCCACCGGCAGGCCGCGCACGTCGGGCAAGACGACGTAGGCGGGCAGGTCGCGGTTCTCCGTGCCCAGCCCGTAGGCCAGCCAGGCGCCGAGCGATGGCCGGCCCGCGACCGTCAGCCCTCCGTGCATCATCCACAGCGCTTGCTCGTGGTTGCGGTGTTCGGTGTACATCGAGCGGATGACGGCCAGGCGGTCGGCGTGCCGGCTGAGGTGCGGCAGCACCTCGGACAGTTCCAGGCCCGACGCGCCGTGCTTTCGGAAGGCGAAGGGGCTCTTGAGCAAGTTGCCGGTCAGCTTCTCGTCGTCGGCCACCTCGGCGGGCGGCGGCTTGCCGTCGTACTTCGTCAGCGCCGGCTTGGGGTCGAGCAGATCGACGTGGCTCGGCCCACCGTGCATGAACAGCGAGATCACCGCCTTGGCCTTGGCCGGGTGGTGCGGCTTCCTTGGCCTCACGTCGTGGGCGGCCTCGGCGCCCCCGCTCTCCGCGAGCAGCGCTGCCAGGGCCATCCCACCGAGGCCCCCGCCGAACTGGCATAGCAGCTCGCGCCGGCTCGGTCGTTCCTGTTCGCGGTTCATCGATGGTCCCTCCAAGGCGAGCGGCAGGACTTGGTTTCCAGTAGGACGGCTTTCCTGAGCCGTCCGGACGGCTCAGGAGAGCCGTCCTACAGGGAGGCTTTTTCCTGCCGGTCGCCTAATCGACGTAAACGAACTCGTTGGCGCTCAGCAGCATCTGGCAGAGGTCTGCCAGGGCACGGCGTCGCGCGTCGGGCCCGCCGTAACGGGCCGTCTGCTTCGTCAGGAAGTCGTTCAACAGGCCCCGCTCGCGAGGCGTCGCGGGCCTGCCGAACGCCAACTGCACCGCCTCACCAGCGGGATTGTCGGCCTGCAAGCGCGCGGCGAGCGCTTCCCCCTGGGCCGTCAGGAAATCGCTGTTGAGCAAGACGAGCGCCTGCGACACCACCGTGGACGAGGGCCGCCGCGTGCAGTTCGTCTCGATCGCCGGCTGATCGAACGCGCGCAAGATCGTCAACGGCTGCGACCGGCGCACTTGCAGGTAGACCGACCGGCGGTTGCCTGCCGGCCCGGCTGGCGTGACCACCTCGCCGGTGCTGTGGCGGACCATCGGAACGGGCGGGCCAAACTTCCTCGCGTCGAGCGTGCCGGAGACGGCCAGAATGGCGTCGCGCAGGGCCTCGGCCTCGAGCCTCCGTAGGCGCTGGCGCCAGAGAAGTCGGTTGTCGGGATCGACCTTCCGCGCGTGGGCATGGTGATCGACGTCGAGGGCCGAAGTCTGCCGGTAGGCCGTCGAGAGCAGGATCAGCCGATGGACGTGCTTGATGCTCCAGCCGCTGCGCACGAGCTCGGTGGCTAGCCAGTCGAGCAGTTCGGGGTGCGTGGGCAGCGCCCCCGAGCGGCCAAAGTTCTCCGGCGTGGAGACGAGGCCCTCGCCGAAGTGGTGCATCCAGAGGCGGTTGACCATCACCCGCGCCGTCAGCGGATGGTCGGGCTGCGTCAGCCAGCGGGCAAACGCCAGCCGCCGGCCGCTCGTCCGCGCCTCCTTGCCGGGCGGCGCCCAGCGGAACGGTTCGGGCGTCGCCAGCACCGTCAGCACGCCCGGCCCGACCTCGGCGCCAGGGCTCAGGTAGTCGCCGCGGCGCAACAGGCGCGTCTTCCCCTCGCCCGGCAGATCGTAGAGCGCGCGAAGCTCGGGGAAGGCGAGTTGCTTCTTCTGTTCGGCTTCGATGGCGAGCGCCAGCGCCCGCAAGGCCGGCTGCTCCGCCGGGAACGCCTTCGCCAGTTCGCGCTTCCGGGCGGGGCCTTGCGGTCGGAGCTCCGCGTCGAACTTGCTCGCCAGGTAGCGCTGGACCTCGGTGCGCTTGGCCGGGACGGCGGCCAGGGCGGCCCGGACGTCGTCGCGCAGGACGGCGGGCAGGGCAGCCAGCCTTGCCTCGAACAGCCGCCGCGACAACTCCGCGACCAGGCCCGCTTGCTTCTTGCGCAAGCCGGCGACCGTGGCGGCAACGGCCGCGTTGTGGCGCGCGGCGACTTCTTCCTCGTGCCGGCTGGCCTGGAGCAAGCGGCGCTGCACCTGCGGCACCCACTGCGACGGACGATAGGCGCCCGCGAAGATCGCCTGGACCTGATAGTACTCGCGGTGGGGGATCGGGTCGAACTTGTGGGCGTGACACTTGGCGCAGCCGAGCGTCAGGCCGAGGGTGGCCGAGGCGACGATCTTGACCGTGTCGTCGAGCGTCTGGAAGTAGTAGCCGGGGGCGTTCTTGATGGCGACGAAGTCCGGGCGGCTGGTGTCCGAGGCGCAGCGCAAAAAGCCGGTGGCGATCAGCCCTTCGACGACCGCCGGGGGCAACTTCTTCTCGCGCTGGTAGGCGGACCAGTAATCGGCGAGCTCGTCGCCGGCGAGTTGTTCCTGGAGAAAGCGATCGTAAGGCTTGTCGGCGTTGAAGGCGCGAATGACGTAGTCCCGGTAGCGCCAGGCGTCGGAGCGCACGTAGTCCGCGTCGAGGATGCCCTCGGAGTCGGCGTAGCCGGCCACGTCGAGCCAGTGGCGCCCCCAACGCTCGCCGTAGGCCGGGGAAGCGAGCAGTCGATCCACGACCCGCTCCCAGGCGTCGGGGCAGTCATCCGCCACGAACGCCTTCACTTCGTCGGGCGTGGGCGGCAGCCCGGTCATGGCCAGGGTGGCGCGGCGGAGGAGAGCTCGCCGATCGACCTCGGGCGAGAAGGTCAGCCCCGCTTTCTCCAGGCGCGCGAGCAAGAAGACGTCGAGAGGCCCCCGAGCCCGCGACAATTGCCGGATGGCGGGGACGGCAGGGCGAACGGGCGGTTTGAACGCCCAGAAGTCCCGGTCGGCGGCGCTGAGGACGGGCGCGGGCGGCAGGGCGGGCGCGTCTTTGCCTGCGGCCCCGCCTACGATCCAGGCGCGCAAGAGCTTCTTCTGGGCGGAGGTGAGCTTGTCCTTGCCAGGGGGCATCTTGTCGGAGGCGACGTGAATCCACAGCAGGCTCTTCTCCGGCGAGCCGGGCACGACGGCGGGGCCCTCGTCGCCGCCGCGGAGCAGGCCCGACCGGGCGCGGACGTCGAGGCTGGCGCGCGTGCGCTCGCCGCCGTGACAGCGGACGCATTTGGCTTGCAACAAGGGCCGCACCTCTCGATCGAAGTCCGGCGCTGCGGCCGAGGTCGGCTGGGCCAGCAACAGGACGATTAACGAGGGGGCCCGGAGCATGGTGTGACCTCGCGGAGGGTGGCGGAGCTTCATCATCCCGTCGGCGGGGCCCGAACGCAAGCGGAAACAGGGCCCCTCGAGCCGGAGGGTGTGGCCAAAGTTCCGGGAGCGCCCCGCTAAGCCGCAAGCGGCGAGCTCCGATGGCTCCCG
>JBBSEZ010000006.1:0-63155 GCA_038239195.1 Gemmatales bacterium | reverse complement strand
TCTGTTGCAGCGCAGTCTCAAGATCAGGGAGGCCAAACTGGGCAAGGACCACCCCGCCGTGGCTCTCTCCCTGAACAACCTGGCGGTGTTGTACAAGCACGTGGGACAGTATGAGAAGGCGGAGCCTCTGTACCAGCGCAGCCTCAAGATCAGGGAGGCCAAACTGCCCAAGGACCACCCCGACGTGGCCCAGTCCCTGCACAACCTGGCTGCGCTGTACGCGAGCCTGGGCCAGAACGACAAGGCGGAGCCTCTGTACCAGCGCAGCCTGAAGATCAGGGAGGCCAAACTGGGCAAGGACCACCCCGACGTGGCTCTCTCCCTGAACAACCTGGCGGGGCTATACAAGGACATGGGTCAGAACGAGAAGGCGGAGCCGTTGTTCCAGCGCAGCCTCAAGATTCGCGAGGCCAAACTGCCCCAGGACCACCCCAACGTGGTCGTCTCTCTGAACAACCTGGCGGCGCTGTATGCTCGAACGGGGAAGGAGAGGGAAGCGGCGCGGCTGTTGGACCGCGCCCGGCGAGGGACTCGGCGGCACCTCGCCGCCGTCCTCCCCGCCCTCTCCGAGCCCGAAAAGGCTGCTTTCTTCCAGAACACTGGCGCCCGGGCCAATCTGGAGAGGGCCCTGTCGCTGGGACTGGCCCACAAGAGCGATGCCACGCTGGCAGCGCAGTCAGCCTCGTGGCTGCTCAACGGCAAGGCGCTTGACCAGGAGGCCCTGGCCACCAGCCTGCTCCTGGCTCGCAAGACCGCCGATCCCGACCTGGGCAAACGGGCCTCCCAACTGCTCTCCGTCCGCCGGGAACTGGCACGGCTCAGCCTGTCCGCTGCCCGCCCCGGCCAGGAGAAGCAACGCGCCGAACGGATCGAGGAACTGACGAACGAGGAGCAGAACTTGGGCAAGCGACTGCGCCAGGCCGGCAGCAAGGCAGCCCCGCCCACCTGGGTCGAACTGGCCGACCTGCGCAAGTCCCTGTCCGCCGACGCCGTCCTCATCGACGTCGCTCACTTCCGCCCCTTCGACTTCAAGGCCAAGCGGGGGAAGGAGTGGCAGGCGGCGCGTTACGCGGCCTGGATTACCCCGAAAGCCGGCCCGGTGCGCGTGATCGACCTGGGGCCGGCAACCGAGATCGACGCCGCCGTAAAGCAGTTCCGCGAGGCGATGAACGACGCCGGCAAGCTCATCCAGGCCAAGGGGGAGGAGCACGCCGAGAAGGTCGTGCGCGAGCGCCTCGATGCGCTCTCGAAGTTGGTGCTGGCGCCGCTGCTGCCGCACGCGGGCAAGAGCAAGCGCTGGCTGGTTGGGCTCGACGGCAACCTGTGGCTGGTGCCCTGGGAGGCCCTCACGCTGCCCGGCGGCGAGTACGCCATCAAGAAGCACCACGTGTCCTACGTCACGAGCGGGCGCGACCTATTCCCCTCCGTGGCGCCCAAGGTGACACGGACGGCCCCTCTGGTGCTGGCCGACCCCGACTTCGACCTCGACCTGCGGGCCGCCACCGCCCTGCCGCGGCCGCCCACCACGCTGCCGAGGCCGCGCCCGAAGTTGCCGCAGCCGCGCAAGCTGCCGGGGCCGGGGTCGCGTGCGGGGGGCTGAGCCTGGGCCGGGTGCCCCGGCTGCCCGGCACGGCCGCCGAGGCGCGGGCCATCACCCCCAGTCTCAAGGCCTACGCTGGCGCCGAGCCTCGCGTCTACACCCGTGAAAGGGCCCTGACCACGGTCTTCCGCGCGGCACGCAGCCCGCGCGTGCTCGTGCTCTGCACCCACGGCTTCTTCCTGCCCGACCGGGAGGTGCCGGCCGACGACAAGGACGGGCCGGGCAAGGCGAAGCCGGTGAAGAAGTGGGAGAACCCGCTGCTGCGTTGCGGCCTGCTGCTGACCGGCTGCAATAAGGCGGCCGGGGGCGAAGGCGTGCTGACGGGCCTGGAGGTGGTGGGCACGGACCTGCGCGGCACCGAGTTGGTGGTGCTGTCCGCCTGCGACACGGGGCTGGGCGACATCCAGGTGGGCGAGGGCGTGGCTGGCCTGCGCCAGGCCTTCCAGTTGGCGGGGGCGCAGGCCGTGGTCAGCACGCTGTGGCAGGTGCCCGACAAGCAGTCGGCGCGGCTGATGGCCCTGTTCTTCCAGAACCTTTCCAAGGGCATGGGCAAGTCTGACGCCTTGCGTGCGGCCAAGTTGAAGATCATCGGGGAGAGGCGCGACGACTTCGCCGCCGCCCACCCCTTCTTCTGGGCCGCCTTCACACTAACCGGTGAGCCATGAGGCCGGCCGGCAGCCCGCCGCCGGGCGGGCCGGGCTGCCGGGCCCGGCCCGGGGCGTGGCCAAACATCCGGGGGCCCGTGGGACAGGCTTTCCTGCTTGTCAAGTTTGGGAGATGATGCCGGCACTGCGGAAAGAAGACCGGCTGGAAAGCCGGTCCCACCGGGGAGAGCTGGCCACAGCCCCGTCCCGCGCCAGGGCCGAAAACGTGTCCGGTGTTGCTTTGTTTTCGTGTTCAAAGCGTGTAGGGTGGGCGGGGCCGTGGGAAGAGTTCGAGCAAGGAGTGAACCATGCGAACGCGATCGTTTGTCAACAAGCTCGTACTGGCCGTCGCGGCGCTGTTGCTCGGCGGGGCCTGGCGCGCCGCCGGGGCGGCCGAGGCGCCGTCGCTGGAGCGGGGCCTCGTGGGGCAGGCGCCCGCGCTGATCGAGCACTTCAAGGCCAACGATTACAAGAACGTGGGCGTGCTCAAGTTCCTGGTCGCCCGTGAGGGGGCCAAGAGCTTCAGCGACAACGTCGGCACGCTGAACCTGATGATGGCCCGCCGCCTGGAGGTCGCCCTGGTGCTGGCCAACGAGCCGAAAAGGCCCATCGGCATCATCCGCAACGCCAGCGCCGTGGCTGCCCGTACCAAGGGCGCCAACCACCGCACCCCGCTGGGGCGCAAGAAGCTGTTCGGGGCGGACTACCCGCTGGCCTGGGGCAAGACCGAGGTCAAGGCCGACGCCTTCGTGACGGGCACGGCGCAGATCAGCAAGGACCTGCGCAAGTTGACGGTGAGCCTGTATATCTTCGACAAGCGCAAGAACGCGTCAGAGCAGGTCGGCGAGGACTTCGAGGTCCGCAACGACGCGGGCAAACTGGCGGAGATGAACGAGAGCTTTGCCTTGCGCGGGCTGTTCGACGACGGCGAGGCGGTCAAGACGGCCGCGCAGGTCAACCAGAAGAAGGCGCAACACCCCCTGGCTGACGGCACGCCCCCGGTACACTTGACGGTCCTCTACGGCGGCAAGCCCGTGAGGGTCGAGTATCGCGACGGCAAGGCGTTCCTTCCCGAGCCAAAGGAAGGGCAAAAGGTGGCGTTCTTGCTGGGGCGCGACAACTCGAAGGCGCGTTACGGGGCGGTGCTCAAGGTCAACGGCGAAAACACCATCGACCACGAGCGCCAGCCGGACTTCCACTGCCGCCGCTGGGTCCTCGACGTGGGGACGAAGCCTTTCCTGATCAAGGGCTACCAGGTCGATGACAAGACGGCGGAGGAGTTCCGGGGGCTGTCGCCGTCCGAGTCGAAGGCGCGGGAGATGAACTACGGCGCGGACGTGGGCACCATCTCCTTGACCGTCTTCCGCGAGCGACAGAAAGAGGAAGTGTTCGACCCGCTGGAGGTGAAGGAACAGAAACGGGCGCGGGTGGTGGCCAAGGCGCAACTGCCGGAGAAGGCCAGTTACAAGGCGCTCAAGGCCGAGTTGATGGCCGAAGCCAACGAGGGGGAGACGCGGGGGCTGATTGGGGAGGGGAAGAAGGTGGCTTCCAAGGTGCGGATCGTCACGTTCAAGCCGGAGCCGATTCCGGTGATGAGCGTTACGATCGTCTACTACCGCCCCTGAGGTGCGGCCCGGAGAGGCGCGACGACTTCGTGGCGGCGCATCCGTTCTTCTGGGCCGCCTTCACGTTGACCGGCGAACCGCAGTGAGGGGGTGGGCCCTGAGGGGCTCAGTCGCGCTGGGCCGCTCCGGGCCTCTGCATCTCTTGCTGCCGGTTGGCGAAAAGCCTATCCTCAACGACAAGGTGGGCGATTCGCCGGAGGTGAACAGGGAAGGCTTCGCCTCGGGAGGCCCAATCTGTACTCGACAAACGTCGAAGATCAACTGCGGCAGGAAATTGATCGAGCAGTCCCTGGCGACCACGATGCGCGGAACTTCATCCTGAAGACAGGGCGCCGTGCGGATGTTCCGGAATACCTCGGGGACGGGTGGGCGCGGAGCTGGGACAGCGCCGCCTTGCAGCGATTGGCCGGGTTGACCCAGGCCCAGCGTCAAGATGCCATCTACCATCGGATGCGGGCATTTCTGCACGAGGACGCTGCAAATCGGGCGGCACGCGCCCAGCAAGCGGCAACGCAGACCGCAGATGGAGACCTGCAACTCCAGGGCCAGGTCGCTCGAGCATTGCTCGGCGACCTCGTGGCTTTCAATGCGGAGGTGCTGCAACGAAGCCAGTCAACCTTCACCGGGAAGGTCAAGTACGGCCCCCTGACAGACATTGACGTGGAGACCGTCAAGGCCATTATCGAGGTGACAACGCAGCAGAGCGCGAGCGGCAAGGTCTGCCAACTTCAGGCGTTGCAGGGGGCCCTGGCCAATCCCCTGGGCAAGCCCGTGTTCCATTTCATGCCGAACGCGCATGCCGGGGCGATAGCGGCCCTGATAGCGGCCGGTTCGCCTGGCGTGTTCCGCACGATTGCCGATTTGCAGGCGGCCATCCATGCCTTGCCGTGATCGGACGTGGTGCAGTTCCCCATCGGGGCCCAAAAGGAACGAGCGCATGCACACAACGACGTTGATTCCACAACACCAACCCTCTCGCGCCGAGTTCCAGGCCTTCATCGAGTCCTTGCCGGGCGGAACCTGGGCCGGAGCGCTCGGCATCCCGCGCGGCGTCATCGAGGCGGAGCGCGGCCACGTCTACGTCGATTATGACGACGACTACGGGCACTACTTCGACACCTACCTGGATGGCCAGCGAAAAGCAGAACTGCTTGCTCAGCTCGGGCGTTCACCCCGGCTGGCCTTCCATCTGCACGCCAGTCAGGTTGACGTGGGCTCCGAAGAACTCGCGGACACCATTCTCTCGCGGTTGCTCCGGACCTGGGGAGGAGCGACCGAGTAGCGTCTCCGGACGGGGATTGTGAGGTGGCAGGCGACGACCTCGCGGCGGCGCACCCGTTCTTCTGGGCCGCGGGCCGGGAGTGGGTACAATCCACGGAGGGGGCGTTCTCACGACCAGGCGGAGGTAATCCTGATGCCCGTTCACGACTGGAGGCGCGTTCGAGCGAATCGGTTCCATGCATTCCACCAGGCGTGGACGACTCACCTTGCTTCCGCGCTCAACGGCGGTGGTCTGCCGCCCGGCTACTTTGCCTTGCCCGAGCAAATCGCGGGTGGTCCCGAGCCCGACGTCGTTGCCCTGGAACTGGCCCCGGCGCCTGGCAGCGGCCCGCCCACCGGGCAGAGGCTTCTGACCGCCCCGCCGAAGGCTCGGTTGGTCGCGCGCACCGAAGTGGATCGCTACGCTCGCAAGGCCAATCGCATCACCATCCGCCATCCGGACGGCGACGTCGTTGCCGTCATCGAGATCGTCTCGCCGGGCAACAAGGACGTCCGCGACGCCATCCGCGCCTTCGCGCGCAAGGCGGTGGCGTTCCTCAAGGCTGGAGTGCATCTGTTCATCGTCGATCTCTTTCCACCGGGCCCCCGCGATCCGCAGGGCATTCACAAGGTCATCTGGGACCGCCTCCGGGACGAGCCCTTCCTGCTGCCGCCCGACAAGCCGCTCACCCTGGCGGCCTACTCGGCCGGGCTGGAGATCGTCGCTTACGTGGAGCCGGTCGCGGTCGGCGATCCGCTGCCGGACATGCCCCTCTTCCTGACCGCGGAGGGCTACGTGCTGTGCCCGTTGGAGGCGACGTATCGGACCACCTGGGACCAGTATCCGGCCGTCCTCAAGGGAGCGCTCGAATCGCCACCGACCTCCTGAGCCCGTTGCGGGGTTGGAGCGTGCCGCTGGCCGGCGAAGCCAGCAGCCCCGCCCAACGCAACTTGCCGGAAAAGCGTGTCCGGTGTCGCCCGGTTGTCGTGTTCTCTCTCGGGAGGGCCTCCTCCTGGACGTGCGGCGAGCGGCAGGAAAAATCCTCCCCGTAGGACGGCTCTCCTGAGCCGTCCTGCCGGGTACTGGACGGCTCAGGAGAGCCGTCCTACGGGCCGTTTTCTCTCGCCGCTCGCCTGAGCAGGGCGGCAGCGGAGCCGACGAGCGACGTCCAGACGCACTCACGAACGCGATGATGAGACGAAGGGAGCACGAAATGATCCGACAGGGGCTCGCAATGGGGGCGTTGGTGCTGCTTCTCCTGGTGGGGGCGACCCTGGGAAGGGCGCCCGGAGGCGCGGACGCGGAGGTGAAGGAGCTCCTCGCTCTGCTCAAGCGCTCCGAAGCGCTGCGGAAGGAGGGGAAATGGCGCGAGGCCATTGCGGTCGAGGAACAGCTCGTGGCCAAAGCCAGGGCGGTGTTCGGGCCCAATGACGTCGGCACGGCCAACTTGACGATCAACCTCGCGGGGCTGTATCGCGCCGTCAACCAGCTCGACAAGGCAGAGTTGCACTATCGGCAAGGGCTGAAGGCCCTCGAGGCCCGGTTCCCCGGGGGCCACCCCAACCTCGTCGCGGGGCGGAACAACCTGGCGGGCGTGTACCGCGCTCAGGGCTGGTACGAGAAGGCCGAGCCCCTGTACGTCGGCAACCTGAAGCTCCTGGAGGCCTCTCCGAAAAAGGACCTGCTCGCCGTCGCCATCTCTCTGAACAACCTGGCGGCGCTGTATCACGACATGGGAGAAACGGAGAAGGCCCTGCCCCTGGCCGAGCGGGGCCTGAAGATCAAGACCGCCCAGTTGGGCGAGAACCATCTGGAGGTCGCCAAGACGCAGAACTACCTGGCATCGCTGTACGGGACGGCAGGCCAGTACGAGAAGGCCGAGGCGCTGTTCGAGCGCGCCCTGCGAGCCCTCAAGGCGAAATTGCCGCCGGATCATCCCGACCTGGCCCAATGCCTGGCCGACCTGGGCGTACTCTACCGCGACATGGGCCAGTACCAGAAAGCGGAGGGGTTGTTGCGCAGCGGGCTGAAGATTCGAGAGGCCCGCCTGGGCAAGGAGCACCCCGCCGTGGCGACCACGCTGGACACTCTCGCCGGGCTGTACCGGGCGCGGGGCCAGTACGACAGGGCCGAGCCGCTTTATCAGCGGGCGCTGAAGGTGCGCGAGGCCAGGCTCCCCAAAGGCCACCCCGAGGTGGCGCTGTCCCTGAACAACCTGGCGCTGCTGTCGCGCGACCTGGGGCAGTTCGAGAAGGCCGAGGCGTTGCTCCTTCGCAGCCTGAAAATGTTGGAGGACAAACTGGGCAAGCAGAGCCCCCAGTTGGCGGCCCCCCTCAACAACCTGGCGGAGCTGTATCGCGGCATGGGCCAGCCCGAGAAAGCGGAACGGCTGCTCCAGCGCTGCCTGGACGTCCTGGAGGCCAAACTGCCCAGGAACCATCCCAACGTCGGCCGAAGCCTCAACAACCTGGGGCTCCTCTATCACGCCCGAGGACGATTCGCCAGCGCCGAAACCATGTTCCTCCGCGCCGGGAAGGTCTATGAGGCGAGCTCGGCCGCGGGCCACCCCGAGGGGGCCCTCACCCTGAGCAACCTCGCCGACGTCTACCACGCCCGCGGGCAACACGAGAAGGCCATCGCCCTGTACCAGCGCAGCCTGAAGGCCCTCGAGGCCCAGCTCGGCGCCCAGCACCCCACCGTGACGAACATCCTCTCCAACCTGGCGGTGACGGCGGCCGACAAGGGAGATGCCAGGGAAGCGGCCCGGCTGATCGACCGTGCTCGCCGAGGCTCCCGCCGGCACCTGGCCACCGTCCTGCCCACCCTTTCCGAGCCCGAGAAGGCGGCTTTTTTCAAGAACACAGGCGCCCGGGGCGGCCTGGAGATGGCCCTGTCGTTGGGGCTGGCCAATCGGGACGACGCCGGCCTGGCGGCCTTGTCGGCGTCGTGGCTGCTCAACGGCAAGGCGCTCGACCAGGAGGCCCTGGCTTCGAGCCTGCTGCTGGCCCGCCAGAGCAACGACCCCGGTGTGGGCAAACTGGCCCAGCGCCTGCTCGTCGTCCGCCAGCAACTGGCACGGCTCACGCTCGCCACGCCCAGGCCCGGCCAGGAGAAGGAGCACCGAAAGCAGATCGAGGAGGGGTCGGACCAGGAACAGAGACTGAGCAAGCAACTGCGTAAGGCCGGCAGCAAGGCGGCCCTGCCCGCCTGGGTCGAGTTGGCCGACCTGCGCAAGGCCCTCCCCAAGGATGCCGTCCTCATCGAGGTCGCCCACTTCCGCCCCTTCGACTTCAAGGTCAAGCCCGGCAAGAGCCCCTGGCGACCGGCGCGTTACGCGGCGTGGGTGACGCCGAGGAGCGGGCCGGTCCGCGTCATCGACCTGGGCCCCGCCGACAAGATCGACGCTGCCGTCAAGCAGTTCCGCGCGGCGATGAAGGGCTCGGGCAAGCTCATCAAGGACAAGGGCGAGGAGCACGCCGAGAAGGCCCTGCGCGAGCACCTCGACGCCTTGTCCACGCTGGTGCTGGCGCCGCTGCTGCCCCACGTCGGCAAGAGCGAGAGGTGGTTCGTCAGCCCGGACGGGAACCTGTGGCTGCTGCCGTGGGAGGCCCTCACCCTGGCCGACGGAAAATACGCCCTCGAGAAATACCACGTGTCCTATCTCACGAGTGGGCGCGACCTGCTGCCCGCGGTCGCGCCCAAGGTGAAAGTAGGGGCGCCCCTGGTGCTGGCCGACCCGGACTTCGACCTGGGGCCGCAAAAGGCCCGCGCCGAGGCGAAGCGCCTGCTGGGCGCCCTCGACGAGGAGGGGACGCGCTCCCTGTCGGGGGCGCTGGCCCTGGGCGAGGTGCGCCGCTTGCCCGGCACGGCCGCGGAGGCCAGGGCGATCCTGCCCAGCCTGAAGGCGCATGCCGGCGTAGCCCCCCACCTGTTCCTCCGGGAGCAGGCGCTGACGGCGGTGTTCCGCTCGGCCCGCAGCCCACGCGTGCTGGTGCTCTGTACCCACGGCTTCTTCCTCCCCGACCAGGAGGTGCCGCGAGACGAGAAGGGCGGCCTGGGCAAGCCGAAGCGCGCCGTCCGCTGGGAGAGCCCGCTGTTGCGCTGCGGCCTACTGCTGGCGGGTTGCAACCAGGCGAGCAAGGGAGGAACGGAAGGCGTGCTGACGGGCCTGGAGGTGGTGGGCACGGACCTGCGCGGCACGGAGTTGGTGGTGCTCTCGGCGTGCGACACGGGCCTGGGCGAGGTGCAGGTGGGCGAAGGCGTGGCCGGGCTGCGCCAGGCGTTCCAGTTGGCCGGGGCCAGGGCCGTGGTCAGCACGCTGTGGCAAGTCCCCGACAAGCAGTCCGCTCGCCTCATGGCCCTCTTCTTCCAGAACGTGTCCAAAGGGATGACCAAGTCGGAGGCCCTGCGTGCCGCCAAGTTGAAGATCATCGAGGAGAGGCGCGACGACTTCGCGGCCGCTCATCCTTTCTCCTGGGCCGCCTTCACCCTCACCGGGCAGTGAGACGGGCGCCAACCCGCCGCGCGCGACGGGGTGGAAATTGTGTCCGGTGTTGCTCCGGTTTCGTGTTCGATAAAGGAAGGGCGGGCCGATGCTTCGGCATTGGCCCGACGCGAGCAGTGTTCGAGCAAGGAGTGAACCATGCAAACGGGATCTTTTGCCCCGAAGGTCGTGCTGGCCGCGGCGGTGCTGCTGGCCGGCTGTGGCTTGTGCCCCGCCCGGGCGGCCGAGGCGCCGTCGCTGGAGCGGGGCCTCGTGGGGCAGGCGCCGGGGCTCATCAAGCACTTCAAGGCCAACGGCTACGAAAACGTGGGGGTGCTCAAGTTCCTCATCGCCCGGGAGGGCGCCAAGAGCTTCAGCGATAACGTCGGCACGCTCAACCTCATGATCGCTCGCCGGCTGGAGGTCGCCCTGGTGCTCGCCAACGAGCCGAAGAAGCCGGTCGGCATCATCCGCAACGCCAGCGCTGTGGCGGCACGGACCAGGGGCGCCAACCACCGCACTCCGCCCGGGCGCAAGAAACTGTTCGGTGCGGACTACCCGCTGGCGTGGGGCGAGGCCCAGGTCAAGGCGGACGCCTTCGTGACCGGGACCGCCGAGATCAGCAAGGACCTGCGCAAGTTGACGGTGAGCCTGTTCATCTTCGACAAGGGCAAGAACAAGCTGGAGCAGGTCGGCGAGGACTTCGCGGTTCGCATCGACGCGAGAAAGCTGACGGAGATGAACGAGAGCTTCGCCTTGCGCGGGCTGTTCGACGAGGGCGAGGCGGTCGAGACGGCCGCCCTCATCAAGGGCAAGAAGGCCCCGCACCCCCTGGCGCGGGACACGTCTCCGGTTCGCCTGACCGTCCTCTACGACGGCGTGCCGGTGAAGGTCGAATACCGCGACGGCAGGGCGTTCATCCCGGAGCCGCGCAAGGGGCAGGAGGTGGCGTTTCGGCTGGGGCGCGACAAATCGAAAGCGCGTTACGGGGCGGTGCTGAAGGTCAACGGCGAGAACACGGTCGGCCGGGAGCGCCAGCCGGACCAGCACTGCCGCCTCTGGGTCCTCGACGCGGGGAAGGGGCCGTACCTGATCCAGGGCTATCAGATCGACGCCAAGACGAGGAAGAATTTCCGGGTGCTGTCGGGGTCGGAGTCGAAAGCGCGAGAGATGAACTACGGCGCGGACGTGGGCACCATCTCCCTGACGGTGTTCCGCGAGCGCCAGAAGGAGGAAGTCCACGACCCGTTGGAAGCAAGAGCGAAGCGCGACGCGCGCGTAGCGGACAGGGCCAGCCTGCCGGCGAACAAGGCGACCTACAAGGAGCTCCGGGCGGAACTGCTGCGGGAGGCGAACGAGGAGACGCGCGGGCTGATCGGGGAGGGGGAGAAGGTGGCGTCGAAGGTGCGCGTCGTCCCGTTCCACCCCGGCCCGACGCCGGTGATGAGCGTGACGATCGTCTATTACCGGCCCTGAGCCGCCTTCGGCGCTGGTTCCCTCTTTGGCCGATCGACGCCGACGGCAATCCGCGGTTCCCGAGGGCACGACGCATGGGCACCGAAGAGTTCCGCCTCCTGCTCCGGCAAGTCCGTGCCGGCGACGCCGACGCCGCCACTCGCCTCGTCCGCGAATACGAGCCGGCCATTCGCCGCTACGTCCGCGTCCACCTGACCGACGCCCGCCTCCGCCAGGTACTGGACACGATGGACGTCTGCCAGTCGGTGTTGGCCAACTTCTTCGTTCGGGTGGTCGCCGGGCAGTTCGACCTGGAGCAACCCGAGCAGTTGCTCAAGCTGTTGGCTACGATGGCGCGCAACCGACTGCTCAACCACGCACGCGACCAGCGGGCCGCCTGCCGCGACCAGCGCCGGGAGGTGTCCGGCGACACCATCGAGCAGGCCCCGGGCCCCGGCGCCAGTCCCAGCAGCATCGTCGCCGGCAAGGAGTTGCTGGAGGTGGTCCAGCAGCACCTCGCCCCCCGGGAGCGCGAACTGCTCCAGCGGCGCCTGGAGGGCAAGGAGTGGGCCGAGATCGCCGAGGAGCTGGGCGGCAGCGCCGAGGCGCTGCGAAAGACGCTGTCGAGGGCGATGGAGCGCGTCACCCGCTTGCTGGGCCTGGACGAGGTGGAAGACGGTTGACGCCTGGCGCTACGAGAAGGCGGCCCCCTTCAGATCGAGAGCGCCTCCCCGAAGCGGGCTCGCAGCGCTTGCTCTGCCAGCGGCCCTATGTCGTTGCGCTTCAGTTCGAGCCGCGCCAGGCGCCGGAGGTACGGCGAGCGCGCCAGGGCGGCGGCCCCATCGCTGGTGAGGCGGTTGGCGGTGAGGTCGAGCCAGACGAGGTTGGCCAGGTGCGGCGACGCGGCCAGCGCCCGGGCCCCTCCATCGGCGACGCCGTTGAAGCGCAGCAGGAGCGCTTCCAACTGGGCCAGATGGGGCGAGCCGGCCAGAGCGTGGAGGCCCTCGGCGCCGGCGATGTTGTCGCGCAGGGCGAGCGATCGCAGTTCTGCCAGGCCGTGGCACGCGGCCAGTTCGGCGATTCCCGGGGCGGTGATCCCGCACCAGGAGAGGTCGAGGCGAACCAGTCGGCCACTCGAGAGGGCCTCCGCCAGGGCACGAGCCCCGTCGTTCCCGAAGGCGTTCCTCCAGAGCCGCAGTTCGCGGAGTTGCGGAAGCAAGGGCCCCTCCGCCAGCGCGCGGACAGCGTCCGCGCTCAACTCCGCGTTGCTCAGGCGCAGCTTTTCAATGCCATCCAGGTAAGGCGAGGCGGCCAGGGCGCGAAGGGCCCCAGGCGAGAGGGTGGTAGTGCTCAGTTCGAGCTCGGTCAGGTGGGGCAGATGGGGCGACTGTAGCAGCTCTTGCAGGGCCTCGTCGCGGATGGGCGCCGTCAGCGCCAGGCGCTGCAAGCCCACCCAGCGCCCTTCCCCGAGCGGCCGCAGGTCGTTCAATTGGGGCCCCTGAATCTCCAGTTCCGCGAGGCGGGCGAGGTGAGGCGATTCGGCCAGGGCCTGCAACTCCTCGGTCGCCAGGGCCACCTGTTCGAGCCCCAGCGCCCGCACCTGCCTCAGATGGGGCGAGGCCGCGATCTTCTTCAGCGTCGGCGCCCGGTCGGCATCGTCGTGTTGGGATGGCCCGCCTCCGCCCGTCGTGAGGCGCAGCCGTCGTACGGGCGCCTGCGCGAACACCTCGTCGGCGCGTTCGAGAAAGTGCCAGAGCGACAGCGTCACGCCCTCGACGAAGCCGCGGCGAAACTCCTCGGCCAGCACCAACTCGCGCAGCGGCGCCACCCAGGTCGAGCGGTGGGCGCTCAGCAGGGCGCTTTCGCGCCACTGGAGCGCCCAGCGGCGCGGCCCTTCTTCTTGGAGCCCCTCCAACTCGAACTGCACGCGGATGAACTCGGCCAGCGCCAGGTCGGCGACGCCCCCCTGCTCCTCCAGCCAGTCGGCGTAGATGAGCCGGGGGGCGTCGTCGTCGGGATCGCCCACGACGTCTTGCAGGAAGGCTTCGTCGAGTGACACGTGGGGCCCTCTCCAGGTCGCGGACCAGGCCGGCGACGAGCCGCGCTGGATGCCATCCTACCCGACGCCTTCCCACCTGGCGCCCCCCTCCGCGCCGAGCAGCAGGTCGATCGCCCAGCAGCCGCGGACGTGCGGCCCGCCCGAGTGGCAGTGCTCCAGCAGGTCCGCGTCGTCGCACCCCGCCTCTTCCAGGGCATCGCCCAGTACGTACATCGCCACGGCGTCGCGCTCCTCGCGCACGCGCCGGGCGACGTCGAGGACGAGCGGCGTCACGCACCCCACCGACGGCACGCGCACCCGGACGGGGCCGAGCACGTCGTGCAGTAGGGCACGAAACGACTTGCGGAGGGGCGCCCCATCCAGTTCGTACGCGCCGAGTTGATCGAGCGCCGAGCCGACCAGCCCCGCGTGTCCGCGACGGATGAGGCGCGGGTCGGCCGCCAGCGCCGCCAGGGCCGCCGCCGCGGTCTGCGCGGGGCCGCCCCACGGCTCGACGGCCGCCTTGTTGGCGTGGATGTGCGCATCCTGCAAGCGCGCGAAATCGACGTGCCCGTCGGCGTGGCGCTCCGCCAGCGCCACGGCGCGCCGGCTGCGCTCCGAGACGAGCAGCCGCCAGGCCCGCCGACAGCAGGCGCTCGCCAGTAGCCGCAACTTGCGCTCGGGCAGCGGCAAGCGAGCCCGCAGTTCCGCGCCAACCGTCTTGGCCGTGTCCGTCATCGCCGTTCGCCCCCGCTGCCCTTGCTCTTGCCCCCTGGAGGACACGGCCGTCGTCTCCGCGTTCGCTGTCGGAGCGCGTTGGCCGAGACAGTTTCCCAACAAACGTGGCAGGAGGACGGGCAGGTGGCCTTGGCGCTGACTGAAGCGAGCGGCAGGAAATGGCATCCTCGTAGGACGGCTCGGGAGAGCCGTCCTACAGCAAACCAAGTCCTGCCGCGCGCCTTAACGGCTCGCCGAGGCCCCGATCAGCACCAGGCCGATCTCCAACTTCGCCTTCCGGGTGCCGGCCAGCGCGTCCAGCCGGGCCAACAAGACCCAGTGCCCGCCCGGCCGGCTGGCGAGGGCCGGCTCGGCGGCGGCGCCCTTGCCGGGGAACAGCAGCAGGACGGCAGGGTGGTCGCCGGTCGATTTGGCGCTCATCTCCTGGAGCGCCTTGGCGTCCATCAGGCCCGCCTTGCGGTCGGCGGCGGCCGGCGAGAGCAGGCCGAAGTCGGTGTAGGGCGCCGTGCCGGCGTGGTCGCCGGTCATCGGCTGGACCGCCAGGCGCAGCGTGTACGTGCCCGCCGCGAGGCGCTCCTTGCGGTAATCGTGGAGCTCGTGCGGCACGCGCACGGCGCCGAGGACCGTCGAGGACGGGACTTCGCGGTAGGTCAGCCCGTTCTTGACTTGCTCCTCCGTCGCCTTGACCGGGACTTCCTTGCGCAACCACACCTCGGCCACCAGAGCGTCCTTGGCATCGAAGAGTTGCACGCAGCGGTTGCCGAGCAACTTGCGGATCGCCCCCTCGACCTCCTTCGGCGCCGGCGCGTCGGCCACGACCTTGATCGAATAGCTCGCCTTCTTGGGCGCCTCGCTCGCCCCCGGCGCGGCCCAGAGACCAGTCAGCAGCAGTGCGCCGGCGAGGCCGCCCAGTTTGGAAGAGGTCATCGGGGCTCGTTCTCCCAGGAAAGGAGGAGCGCGGAGAGACACGCCGTCCCCGACATTTTCGACGCGCGCGGCGGTCCCGTCAAGGCGCTTCCTTGGCACCGGTCAGGCGGCCCGCCACGCGCTCCCTCCGCCGCTCGAACAACACCGCGCTCCCCTGCTGCTTCGTCGCGCGCCACTCCGGGGAGCGCTCGACCAGCGGAAGCAACTCCGCGTGATAGCCGGCCGTGTCGAGCAGGAGGTAATCCACCCCGTGCCGGTCCAGCACCTGCTGCCAGTCGCCCCGGCCGCGCGTCACCGCCCCGTAGAGCGCCCACACCTCGTCGGGATAGAGCTCGATGCGCCCGTCCATGAACACGGTACACGCGGGCGCCAGGCCCCAGCCGAGGTATTCGCCCCAGCTAAAGCGCGTGAACACGCGCCCCCCGTGCCCCTCGGCGCCGAGGTGATCGACCATGACCTGGAGGTCGGCCTCGGTGCGGTGCGCCCGGCCGGGGAGCGCGAAGACCGGGTTGAAGCGCTCCAACCAGGGCAGGCTCAGCCCCGCGGCCGCCAGCATCACGGCACAGGCCATCCCCGCGAAGACGGTGGGACGAGCGGGCTCGATCTGGTTCGGCTCGGGGCGCCATTCGCGCCAGAGGGCGGCGAGCTGAGCGGCAAGGAGGGGCGCACAGACGAGCAGCCACCACGCGACCATGCGCACCGACTTGCACGCCAGCGGGAGGAAGCAGCAGACCAGCAAGACCTCGCGCCAGGCGGGCCGGCGGCGCCCCACGGCAAGCAGGACGACGAGGAGCACCAGCGAGGCGATCCAGGCCTTGCCGATCAGGAGGTCGGGGCCGGGCGGGAGCCACTCGTCGATGCGGCGGGCCGAGGCGACGCGCGTGGTGAGCAGCACGAACTCGTAGATGCGCCAGCCGTAGGGGTTGACGCACGTGGCCGCGGCGCACGCCAGCAGACAGACGGCCCACGGCCAGGTTCGCGCGAGAAAAGGGGACGCAGCTCTTTTCCAGTCGGACCAGAAAAGAGCTGCGTCCCCCTTTTCGAGGGCCGCCCCCAGGGCGTAGCAGCCGACGAGGACGACCCCGGCCGGGAAGGCCCCGTGGACGTTGGCCCACAGCGCCACCAGCACGGGCGGAAGCGCCAGCAACCAGCGCCGCCGCTCGGCCGCTTCGAGGATCGTCGCGAGGAGCACGAACAGCAGCAGCGAGAACGTCTGCGGCCGAACGATGAGCACCTGCCACAGCCCGAAGAACACCAAAACGCACACCGCCGTCGCGATCGGCAAGGAACCGGAGCGGCGCCAGGCGAGGCGCACCAGCAGCGCCATCGCGGCGGCCAGCAGGAGCGAGTTGACGGCCTGCATCAGCGGCAGGCCACCCAGTTCATACAGACGATAGAACAGCACCTGCCACAGCCAGTTGGCGTCCTGGAACGCCTTTCCCGGCACCGTGAAGCTCAGGCGGTCATGATCGAGGAGCCCGCCGTCTTCGACGATGGCCCGCCCGCGCGCCAGGTGGTGCCACAGGTCGGTCTGGTAGTTGCGATCCAACGCGGTGGCGATGAAGACGAGGACGGGGGCGAGGAGGGCGCGCACCCAGGCGTCGGTCGGCAGCGGCAGGCGCGGCATGGCAAGCTCGCAAGGGGGCGGAGCGGAAGGAGGGCCTGCCCAACTATAGCTCAGGGGCCACGGTAAGGAGGCCGCCCGCGCCCTTCTTGCTTGTCGTTTCGCGAAGCGCTACTTGAGGTGCTCCTCGCGCAAGTCGGTGAGCGCCTGAAGAGTTGGCTTGGCGTTGCCCTGGCGATCGACGAGCCCGCAGTGCGGGAACTGGTGGGGATCGGCGTCGGTGAAGTGCGCCCACTGGGCGCCTTGCACGAACGGCTTGCACAGGGCGAGCCGGGTGAGGGGCCCTGCCCAGGCGGCCTGCGTCGCGGGGGTGAAGCCACCGGCCCAGTGCCCTCCTCCGACGCCTGTCTCCGGGTCGGCGTTGGGGTCGTCCTGGGCGTCGGAGGGATAGCCGAGCGTTACGCGGAGCGGGACGCCGAGCAGCGCGTAGAGGTCGAGCAAGCGAGACAGGTCGAGGGCGTCGCGGCAGTAGCTGCCGCGGCCGGTCACGCCCATGACGACCTCGAGCTCGAGCGCCGCCAGATTGATGCCGGAGCGGATGAGGTTGTCGGCGAAGACGAACGGCGAATAGGTGCGGTCGGCCAGCGCCATGTACTCGCCCCAGGGTTGGGCGATGCCCACGACCAGCTCGAGGCGGTCATCGACGCCGCGCGCCGCCTCGGCGAGGCGATACGTCAGGCCGAGCAGTTCCTCTTCGGTCAGGCCCAGGACGTTGGCCCAGTTGCTCCCGGCGGTCAAGTGCCAGCGGCGGATGCGGTTGCGGTAGCGGCGCACGGCCGACTCGACGAAGCGGCACATGAACGTCGCCATGCTCGGCAGGTCGCGCTCCCACAGCCAGAGCCAGGCGGGCAGCTGCGCCGAGGAGAAATCGACCAGGGGCCCCGCCGCCACGTCCAGGCCGCGCTTCAGCGCCCACTCGAGCAACGCGTCGGCCTGGTCCCAGCGGTAGGTCGCCTCCTCGGCCTCGACGTCGTGCCAGGACATCGGCACCGCGAACTGGTTGAAGCCCCGCGCCAGGGCCGCCCCGAGGGGGAGCGACGTCAGCACCGCCGGACTGAGCCGGCAGGCCAGCCCGCTGTCGAGTTTGGGCTGGCGCTGGTGGCGAATCGCGAAGACCTGCTGGACGTAGGCCTCGACGAGCTGGCTCGCCGTCCGATAGCCGCGGGCCAGCGCCGCCTGGGCGAGTTGGTTGATCTCGTCGGGCGTGCTGCCGCAGACGGCGCGCCCGAAGGCGAGGCTGAGGGCATGGGCCTGCTCCCGCAGGGCCTCCGAGAGGGCCAGCCCGCCCGCTTCCCAGTCGGCGGCCTGACAGCGCACCTGGTTGATCTTCCCGCGGGCCAGCTCGACCACAAGCTGGTAGGGGGTGGGGCGCTCCATCAAGGTGGCGGAGGCGCCCATCACCTGGCCAACGCCTTCGATGGACCAGGGCGCGACGAGGTAGCCGGACTCATCGACGGCGCGGCGAACCTGCATCTGACCGGCGCGGAACAGGGGCTCGCTGGGCCAGGGCATGTTGTCGGGGCCCCCGGCCAGGCACGCGCGCTCCAGTTCCCGGGCGGCTTCCCTGGGCAGTCCGGCCGGAAGTTGGAACGTCATGGTGCCCATGAGGAACTGATCCGATCTGGGTTCTCTCGCCCCCGGCCGGCGCGGCCGCAAGACGATGATCCTGTCCCCTCCGATCCTCTCTAATTCTAGGCCACTCTTCGATTATAGATACGGGCGCGCGCCCGCCGCAAACCAAAATTGGCGGGGAAGCAGGGCTTTCTCCCTGTCCCACGCCTCCCCTTCACTCGCTCAGGGCCACGATCGTCAGCCGGTAGCGGTCCGCCAGGGCGATGGTTTCGGCCTGGTCGAGCACGATGGTCTTGTCGGCCTCGATGGCCAGCACCTTGCCGCCGGCACGGTAGAGCGTCTCGACGGTGGCGGTGCCGATGGTGGGCACGTCGAAGCGCATGTCCTGGTGGGGCTTGGCCACCTTGACCACCACGAACCCGCCCGACTTGCACAGGTCGCCGGCGCGCTCGATGGCGCGGTCGGTGCCCTCGACGGCCTCCACGGCTAGGATGGAGCGATCCATCACGGACACGCTCTGGCCGACGTCCAGTTCGCCCATCTTGCGAGCGAGGGCCCAGCCGAACGCGATGTCGGTCCGTTCGCTGGCCGTGGGCGTCCGGCGGGTCAGGGGGCCAGGCTTCACGAGCAACTCCGGGCAGAGGTTGAGGGCGGAGGAGAACTCGAGCCCCTCGCGGGCGAACTCGCCGATGATGGCGAGCAGGATGGTGTCGTCCTTGTTGTCGCTCCGCGGGCGGAAATACCACAGCTTGATGGTGCGCCAGTCGGGCAGGAGGGACACCATCTTCCAGGGCTTGTAAAGGAGGTTGGCCTTGTGGATCTTCCCCGCCATGACGATCTGGCGCACGCCGGCGCGCCGGTAGAGGCGGATCATCCGGCTCAGGCGCAACGGCGCGCACCAGTGGAATTGATCGACGTGCGCCTCCAGCTCGCGGTCGGCATGCCCCCGCACGCCGAGGCAGACGACGGGGATGCCGACGCTGCGGGCCTTCTGCGCAAAGGCGATGGGAAACCGCCCGCCGCCCGCCAGCAGGCCGACCGGCGCGCAGCCGGGGGCAAGGGCCGGCCCGGCTGTCGAAAACCAGTCGTTCGGGGCCGCGCTCACGGGTGCCTCCTCGCTCAGGCGGCCTCTTGCTCGGGGGAGGACGGGGGCTCGCCGGCGCCGTGGGCCAGTTGCTTTTTGATCTGGCGGACGTCGCGGCACAGGCCGGGCAGGTGCTCGAGGCTGAGGAAGATGCGCTTGGCCTCGCGCTCCGGCATCGCGGGGGCGCCCAGCATGCGCTCGCCCGCCGCCACGTCGCGGAAGATGCAGGCGCGAGCGCCGATCATGGCGCGGTCCCCAACGTGGACGTGATCGGCTACGCCGACCTGTCCCGCCAGCACCACGTAGTCGCCCGTGCTACAGCTGCCCGCGATGCCGACCTGAGCGACGAGCAGGTTGTGCCGGCCGATCTGGCAGTTGTGGCCGATCATCACCAGGTTGTCGAGCTTGGTCCCCGCCCCGATGCGCGTGGCGTGGAAGGTGCCGCGATCGACGGTCGAGCCGGCGCCGATCTCGACGTCGTCGCCGATCTCGACCGAGCCAAACTGCGGGACCTTGACCTGCCGGCCTTCCTCGAAGCGGTAGCCGAACCCGTCGGCGCCGAGCACGACGTGGGCGTGGAGGACGACCCGGTGGCCGAGCACGGCGCCGTCGTAGAGCACGACGTGGGGGTGCAGCACGACGTCGTCGCCGAGGCGGCAGTTGCGCCCGACCACGGCGCCGGCGTGGAGCGTGCAGCGCGCCCCGATGACCGCTCCCTCGCCGACGACCGCGAAGGGAAAGATGCTCGGGCCCGGGCCGACGACCGCGGACGGGTGAACGGCGGCGCGCGGGTCGATGCCGTGCGGGGGTTGGGCCGGCTCCCCGTGCAAGTGGCGCACGATGGCGACGAAGGCCGTCAGCGGGGCCGCCACCTCGATCAGCGCGAACGGCGCCTCCCCTTCGCGGCCGCACATTTTGACAAGGTCGATCCGGGGTGGGGCGAGCGCGGCGGGAACGACGACGACGCGGGCGCGGCACGTTTTCAGGAGGCGGGCGTTGCGCTCGTTTTCGACGAACGTGACGTCGTCGGGGCCCGCCTCCTCCAACGACCGGGCCGCCACGACGAGCAGGTCGGCGCTGCCGTGGACCTGGCCCTGAACCAACGCTGCCAACTGCTGAACGGTGATCGGCACAACGGGCCCTTTCTTCCGTGAAAGGAGCGTGCCTCGTCCCCGGCGGACGAGGCGGCGGGGAGAGGACAAGAGGTTGCCGGAACCGGGGGCGATTCTAATCCGCGTCGGGAGACCGAACAATGCCAACTCGGCGAGCCCCTTGCCTTGCCATTTACAATGAGGACAGCAAGGCCCCTCTCCTCGGGAGCAAACCATGTCCAGGTTCTGGCAGCACTTCCTCAGCAACGGCGCCGGCCCCTCGTCTGGCGCGGGCCCCGATGGCCCCGACCGCGAGGAGCAGGAGGCCCTCGACGCCTATTCCACCGTCGTGGTCCGCGTGGCGGAGCGCCTGCGCCCCGCCGTCGTCAACCTCCGCGCCGGCCACGGGCGGCGCCAGGGCAGCGGCTCCGGCGTGCTGTTCACGCCCGACGGCTTCCTGCTCACCAACCATCACGTCGTGCAGGACCAGGAGCGCGTGCGCGTCCGCCTGAGCAATGGCGAGGAGCGGTCCGGGCGCGTCGTCGGCAACGACCCGTGGACCGATCTCGCCATCGTCCAGGCCGAAGGCGACCGGTTCCCGCACGCCCACCTCGGCGACTCGGAGAAGGTGCGCGTCGGGCAGCTCGTGGTGGCCATCGGCAGCCCCCTCGGCTTCGAGTCCACGGTGACGGCGGGCGTCGTGAGCGCCCTCGGGCGCACCTTGCGCAGCATCACCGGGCACCTCGTCGATAACGTCATCCAGACCGACGCGGCGCTCAACCCCGGCAACAGCGGCGGGCCCCTCGTCGATAGCCGGGGCCACGTCATCGGCATCAACACGGCGGTCATCCAGCCGGCGCAGGGCATCTGCTTCGCGATCCCCATCAACATCGCCAAGCAGGTGTTGCCGCAGTTGCTCCAATACGGCCGGGTGGTGCGCGGCTACCTCGGCCTTCACGGCCGGCCCGTGCCGATCCCGCGCCACGTGGCGCGCCAGCACGGGCTGACGCAAGCGACAGGCGTCGAGGTGCTCGCCATCGAGGAGAACGGCCCCGCCGACCAGGCGGGGGTGCAGGAGGAGGACGTCGTCCTCGCGCTGGGCGATCAGCCCGCCACCACCATCGACGATCTGCAAAAGCTGCTGCTCAAACTGCCGGTGGGAGTGCCGACGACCATCGCGCTCCTGCGCGGCGACCGGCGGCTGGAGCGGATGGTGCTCCCGGGGGACTATCCCGAGATGGTGACGCGGAGATGATCGCCGCAGGCGGGAGAGGCCGCACCGCCTGCCCGGTCGCTCCTCCCTCCCCTCGAAACCTTCGAGAAAAGCTTACCTCGCGGCCCCCTTTGGCGTACCATGAAGGATGGATGATCGCCCGGCCCACCCGCCTCTCCCGCCATTAGCGCCCGCAGGACAAGGCCCTCATGCGCTCCGCTGCACTATTCGCCATCCCGTTGGCCTTCGCTCTCGGCTCGCGCCCCGCGCAGGCCGCCCCGCCCAAGGCGCCTCCGCGCGAGGCCATCGAGTTCTTCGAGAAGCACGTTCGGCCGGTGTTCGTGGAGAAGTGTCAGTCGTGTCACGGCCCGGCGAAGCAGCGCGGCGGGCTGCGCCTCGATTCACAGGCCACCCTGCTCAAGGGTGGCGATAGCGGGGCCGTGGTCGTGCCCGGCCAGCCCGAGAAGAGCCTGCTGCTCCGCGCCGTGCGCCACGAGGGCGAGCTGAAGATGCCCAAGGAGAAGCTCGCCACCACCACCATCGATGCGCTCACCGCCTGGGTGAAGATGGGCGCCCCCTGGCCGGCCTCTTCCGGGCCCGCCCCGGCCATCTCGGCCGTCGCCGAGGCCCGCAAGAATCACTGGAGCTTCCGCCCCGTCGTCAAGGGCCCCACGCCCGCGGTCCAGAACGCCTCCTGGGCGCGAACGCCCATCGATGTCTTCATCCTGGCCCGGCTGGAAGGCAAGGGCCTCGTGCCCTCTTCGCCGGCCGACCGCCGCACGGTCATCCGGCGCGCCGCGTTCGACCTGCTCGGCCTGCCGCCCAGCCCCGAGGAGGTCGCGGAGTTCGTCGCCGACGAGCGCCCCGACGCTTACGAGCGCCTGCTCGACCGGCTGCTCGCCTCGCCCGCATACGGAGAGCGCTGGGGCCGGCACTGGCTCGACGTGGCTCGGTACGCCGACACGCGCGGCTACGTCTTCACGGCGGAGCGGCGCTTCCCCTACTCCTACACCTACCGCGATTACGTCGTGAAGGCCCTCAACGACGATTTGCCTTACGACCAGTTCGTCCTCCACCAGCTCGCCGCCGACCAGTTGCCGCTGGGCGAGGACCGCAGGCCCCTGGCCGCGATGGGCTTCCTCACCCTCGGCCGGCGCTTCCTCAACAACAACCACGACGTCATCGACGACCGCATCGACGTGGTGACG
This sequence comes from Gemmatales bacterium, assembly GCA_038239195.1. Lineage (GTDB taxonomy): Bacteria > Planctomycetota > Planctomycetia > Gemmatales > Gemmataceae > JBBSEZ01. The sequence goes on along the minus strand of JBBSEZ010000006.1, from coordinate 40,592 downwards.
CGTGGCCTCATGGGCCTGACCGTCTCGTGCGCCCGCTGCCACGATCACAAGTTCGACCCGATCCCGACTCGCGACTACTACTCCCTCTACGGAGTGTTCGCCAGTTCCATCGAGCCCAACGAGCTCCCGCTCATCGTCCGGCCGGAACAGACCGCCGCCGTGGCCGCGTTCGAGAAGGAGCTCCAGGCGCGCCAGGCGAAGGTCGATGCCCTGCTGCGCGCGCAGCACGCCGAGCTGTTGCCGCGCTTCCGGGCCCGCGCCGCCGACTATCTCCTCGCCACGCGCACCGAGGCGAAGGGGGAAGGCCTCCAACCCGCACTCGTGGTGCGCTGGCGGGCTTACCTGGCGGAGACGCGCAAGAAGCACCACCCCGTCCTCGCGCCGTGGCACGCCTTCGCCGCCCTACCGCCCGCGGAATTCGCCGCCAAGGCCCCTGCGGTCGCCGCCGGCCTCGGCAACGGAACATCGATCAACCTTCTCGTTGTTCGCGCGTTCGCCGGCAAGGCCCCGACGTCGCTCGCCGACGCGGCGAAGCGCTATGGGGAACTGTTCGGCGCTGCCGAGAAGCGCTGGCAGGAGGCGCTGAAGGGCTCGCCCGGCGCGAAGGGCCTGCCCAATCCCGATCTGGAAGCGATCCGGCAGGTACTTTATGGGCCGGGGGCGCCGGCCAACGTCCCGGCGGCGGAGGTCGAGCGCTACCTCGACCGGGCCATGCGCAACAAGCTGACGCCCCTGCGCAAGCGCGTCGATCAATGGAAGGCGACGGGCAGCGCCCCGCCGCGGGCGATGGTGCTCAACGATGCGCCGTCGCCGCACAACCCGCGCGTGTTCGTGCGCGGCAGCCCCGGCAACCAGGGCGTGCCGGTGCCGAGGCAGTTTCTGGAAGTGCTGGCGGGCGAGAAGCGCAAGCCGTTCGCCAAGGGCAGCGGCCGGCTGGAACTGGCCCGCGCCATCGCCACCCCCGACAACCCGCTGACGGCGCGGGTGATGGTCAATCGCCTCTGGATGCACCACTTCGGCCAGGGGCTGGTGCGCACCCCCGGCAACTTCGGGCTGCGCGGCGAACCGCCCACGCACCCCGAGTTGCTCGACTTCCTCGCCGCCACCTTCGTCGAAAACGGCTGGTCGATCAAGAAGATGCACCGGCTCATCATGCTGTCGGCGACGTATCAACAGGCCAGCGACGAAGACGCCAAACGGGAGGCGGTCGATCCCGAAAACCTGCTCCTCTGGCGGATGAATCGGCGCCGGCTCGAGCTGGAGCCTTTGCGCGACGCCCTTCTCGTGGCGGCGGGGCGGCTCGATCGACACGCGGGCGGGCCTGGCGTGGAGATCACGAAGGGACCGTTCCCGACGCGGCGGTCGATCTACGGCTTCATCGACCGGCAGAACCTGCCAGGGCTGTTCCGGACGTTCGACTTCGCCAGCCCCGACACCAGCACCCCCCAGCGCTACGCGACCACCGTGCCGCAGCAGGCCCTGTTCCTGATGAACGGGCCGTTCGTGGTGGAGCAGGCAAAGGCGTTCGCGGCCCGCCCCGACGTGGCCGGGCAGGGCAGCGACCAGGCCCGGCTTCAGCGGATGCACCTGCTGGCGTACGGGCGCCCGGCCGACGCCGAGGAGGTGGAGCTGGGACTGAGCTTCGTGCGCGCCGGCGGGCCGGCGCCGAAGGCGGGCGGGCCGAAACTGTCGGGGTGGGAGCAGTATGCGCAGGTGCTGCTGCTGGCGAATGAGTTCGCGTTCGTGGACTGAGCGAGGACGGGGCCCGGATTCGAGGTGCTGCCATGAGCGAACGAGTGAAGGGCAAGGTTCGCATCGATCCGAACGTCTACCGGAAGAACCGCGACCAGTTCGGGCCCGACGAACTGGCTCGGTACGCGGACCAGTGGGTGGCGTGGAACGCGGACGGAACGCGAGTCGTGGCCCACGACGAAAACCTGTTGACGGTGAGCAGGCTGGTGAAGGCGGCCGGGATCGATTCCGAGGACGTGGTGATGGAGCGCATCCCGCCCCTCGGGGCGGCGGAGACGTTGTTGTGACGCCCCGACCTGCCGAAGACCGGGGACGTGGCAACAGCGACAAACACCAACGAGACGACCACATGTCCGACCTCGACCGCAACCTCGATGAAGCCCTCCTGACCCGGCGCGACGTGCTGTGCCGATCCGGCATGGGCTTCGCCTCGCTCGGCCTGGCCGGCCTGATGAGCGCCGAGGGGCTGCTCGACGCCGCCCCCAACCGCGCCGTGACGCCGCTGGCGCCCAAGGCGCCCCACTTCGCCGCCAAGGCCAAGCGCGTCATTCACCTGTTCGCCAACGGCGGGCCGTCGCACGTCGATACCTTCGACCCCAAGCCGGCCCTGGCGAAGTACGCCGGGAAGCTCCTGCCGCGCGTCAACCTGCGCACCGAGCGCCGCACCGGCGCCGCCTTCCCGTCTCCCTACAAGTTCCAGAAGTACGGCAAGAGCGGGATCGAGGTCAGCGAGATCTTCCCCCACGTCGGCTCCTGCATCGACGACATTTGCGTCATTCGCTCGATGCACGCCGACGTGCCCAACCACGAGCCGTCGCTGATGCTCATGAACTGCGGCGAGGCGCGGCTGGTGCGGCCCAGCCTCGGGTCGTGGGTGACGTACGGCCTGGGCAGCGTCAACCAGAACCTGCCCGGCTTCCTCGCCATGTGCCCCGGCGGGTATCCCATCCAGGAGACGCAGAACTGGCAGTCGGCCTTCCTGCCCGGCGCCTACCAGGGCACCTACGTGGACACGCGCCACACCGACCTCGAAAAGCTGATCGAACACATCCGCAATGGGGGGCTGTCGCTCTCGGAGCAGCGCCGCCAGCTCGACCTGCTGCGCACGCTCAACGAGCGCCACCAGAAGAAGCGCCAGCGCGACGCCCAGCTCGAAGCGCGCATCCAGTCGTTCGAGCTGGCCTACCGCATGCAGATGGACGCCAGCGACGCCTTCGACGTCCGCAAGGAGCCCGCCAACGTGCGGGAGATGTACGGCCCCGGCACCCAGGCGCGCCAACTCCTCATCGCCCGGCGCTTGCTCGAAAAGGGCGTGCGCTTCGTGCAGGTGTGGACCGGCGAGGGCCAGCCGTGGGACAACCACGACGACATCGCCGTGAACCACCGCCGGCTCGCCCGCGACTGTGACCAGCCGATCGGGGCGCTGCTGAAAGACCTGAAGCAGCGCGGCATGTTGGACGACACGCTGGTGATCTGGGGCGGGGAGTTCGGGCGCACGCCGACCGTCGAGCTGCCGACGCCGGGCTCCAACGCCGGGAAGATCAACGGGCGCGACCACAACCACTGGGGCTTTACCACGTGGCTGGCGGGCGGGGGCGTCAAGGGCGGGCACGTTCACGGGGCGACCGACGAGTTCGGCTTCCGGGCGGTGGACAAGCCGGTCCACGTTCACGACCTGCACGCGACGATCCTGCACTTGCTGGGCTTCGACCACGAGAAATTGACGTATCGCTACGCGGGCCGCGACTTCCGGCTGACGGACGTGAAGGGGAAGGTGGTGAGGGAGATATTGGCGTAAGGCGACCGGCAGGAAAGAGCCTCCTTGTAGGACGGCTCTCCCGAGCCGTCTGGACGACTCGGGAGAGCCGTCCTACAGGACATTAAGCCCTGCCGCTCGCCCAAGTCTCCGCCGGAGGCAGGCCTATCGAGGGTGGCCCATGTCCGACGAAGGGCCCTCGCAGCGCCAGATGGTCGTGACGCTCGCCATCCTCATCGAGGGCGGGATGATCCTTGTCGCCCTCGCCCTCGGGTGGGTGCTCGATCAGCCACCCCTGCACAAGTTCGCCTGGACCGTTCGCGACGCCTTGCTGGGCCTCGCCGCCACCCTGCCGCTGCTGGTCCTCTTCTTCCTGATGGTGCGCTTCCCGGTCGGGCCGCTCGGGCGGATCAAGCAGTTCAGCGAAAAGGTGCTCTGCCCCCTGCTCGCTCCCTGCTCCGTTCTGGACCTGCTCGGGATCTCCATTCTCGCCGGGCTGGGCGAGGAGATGCTCTTCCGCGGCGCCCTGCAAGGCGCCTTCGCACGGTGGCTTTCCCCGTTTCTCGCTATCGCCCTCGCAAGCGTGCTGTTCGGCGCGCTGCACGCCGTCACCCTCGGCTACGCGGTGATGGCGACGCTCATGGGCGCCTACCTCGGCTGGCTCCGCCACGAGACGGACAACCTCCTGGCGCCCGCGGTCGCGCACGCCCTCTACGATTTCGCCGTGCTCCTCTACCTGCTGCGCGGCCCGGGCTCGGAGGAGCGCACCCGGCTGCCGGAGCCGGAACTCGAGGAGGCCCTTCCCCCGGCCGACGGGCAGGAGTGAGAGCCCGCGCCCTTTTTCACGGAGGTGTTCGATGTCCCTGCGTTGCGGGTTGGTGCTCGTTGCGGTCGTGCTCGGCCCGACGGCGGCGAGCGCGGCGCCGTTCAAGTACCCCGAGGGGAAGCACGGCAAGGGGGAGTTGAAGTACGTCAACGGCCTGCCGGTGCTGATCGTCGAGGGCAGCCCCGAGGAGATCGGCACGCAGATCGGCACGCTGGCCCTCAAGCCGGCGAGCAAGGTGGTGGCTTCGCTCAAGAGGTTCGTCAAGGAACTGGGGCTGGAAAAGTCCTGGCCGATCCTGGTGCGCGCCGGCAAGGGGCTGTTCAAGAGCTTCCCCGAGGCGTACCGGAAGGAGGCCGAGGCGATGGCCAAGGCGTCGGGGATCGACCTCGACCTCATCGTGCTCGCCAACACGATCACCGACTTGCAGAAGATCGCCGGCTGTTCGACGCTCACCGTCGGTGCCGAGCGGAGTGCGACGGGGGCACCGCTGTTCGGCCGCAACTGGGACTTCGCCCCCCTGGGCAATCTGCACGAATACAGCCTGGTGATCGTTTACCGCCCGACCGGCAAGCGCGCCTTCGCCGTCGTCGGGTTTCCGGGCCTGCTCATGGGTGGCTCGGCCATCAACGACGCGGGCCTTGCCGTCGCGGCCAACGAGGTGAGCGAGGCGGCCGACGATTCCGCCCGCTTCAACCCGCGCGGCGTGGCAACAGTGGTAGGGCTGCGCCGACTGATGGAGGAGTGCGCGACCGCCGAGGAGGCGGAGAAGCTGGTTCGTTCGGTCAAACCGACGTGCATGGCCAACCTGATCGTCTGCGACAAGAAGGGCGCCGCCGTCTTCGAGGTGACGACGAAGACGGTGATGGTGCGGCGCCCGGTGGACGGGCTGTGCGTCTGCACCAACCACTTCCGCAGCAAACCGCTGGCCACCTCGACGCGCTGCCATCGCTTCGACGCGCTGGAGAAGAAGCGAAGTCTGAAGAAGCTGGCGCTGGCCGACGTGGCGAAGGGGCTGCACGCCGCCAATCAGGGGGCGGCGACGATGCAGACGATGGTTTTCGAGCCGGCGTCGCTGAAGCTGCACCTGGCGCTCGCCAAGGGGCCCGCGTCGGCGCAGCCGCTCAAGGTGCTGGAGTTGGCGCCGTTGCTGGAGCGGCGAGCCGGGGGCGGCAGCCCCGGAGAACGGCACCGTTGAGGGGCGCGGGCAGGCTCCGGGGGCTGACGCCCTCGGGTCGCTTCGGGGCATCCTGAACGCGGATCACCTACCATCCTTGTTACTCGGTCAGGGGGCGATACAATACCCCGCTAGGCGCATAACAACTTCACGAACCGCAGGCAGACACTGCCGATGACCCGACATCGGCGACTGCCAACGTACTTCGTGAAGCGAACGTGAACCGAACCGAACGGTTCGTCAGAGGGCCTGCCATGTCGTCGCCCCCTTCGATCTTCGACACCTGCAAGCCCCGGCGTGAAGTGCTCCAGGGCGAACTACCCGACGCCATCTTCGCGGCCGAGCTGTGGGACGTGTTCACGCGCAGCCCCGACACGCACGCCGACTACAAGGAGCCGGCCCGCTTCTTCGCCGGCACGCACCCCACCGAGAACATGAAGTTGCTGGTCAAGGATGTGGCCGAGCGGCTGGCCGGCGTCGAGGGCGGCACGCCCGTCTTCCGTCTGGAGACGGGATTCGGCGGCGGCAAGACGCACAGCCTGATCGCCCTCGTCCACGTCGCCCGGGAGGGCGACCGCATCGCGGGCCTGCTAGCCGATTACGCCGTCAAGCGCTTCCCGGCGCCCGGCGACACCCGGATCGCGGCGTTTGTCGGTGACGTTTCGGACCCGTTGACCGGCATCGAGTGCGAATGCGACGGCCACAAGCAGCGGGCCTTCACGCCCTGGGGCCAGATCGCCTTCCTGGCTGGCGGGCCGGCGGGCTACGAGGCCGTCAAGGAGAACGACCTGGCCGGCATCGCCCCGTCGAGGCCGGCCCTGCAAGCGGCCCTGGGCGACAAGCCGGTCCTGATCCTGCTCGATGAGCTGGTGTTGTACATGGCCCGTGCCGCGGCGCTGCCCGAGACGCACGCCCGCCACAAGGTCAACAGCCAGTGGCCGACCTTTCTCCAGACACTCTTCGGCCTCGCCGCCGCCCGGCCTCGCACGGCCCTCGTCCTGACCTTGCCCTCGGAGAAGGACGCCAACCGCAAACTGGTCGGCGAACTCAAGCAGCACCTCTACACGGTGCTGGAGACGCCCGACGAACTGGCCAGTACCACCGCCCGACAGGCCCGCAACTTGTCGCCGACGCAGTCTTTCGAGCGTGCCGCCGTCCTGTGCCGCCGACTTTTCGACACCGTGGACCGCTCGCAGGTCGCCGACGTTGCCGAAGCCTACCGGCAGTATCACGAGCAACAGCGGGGTCGGGGTGCCCAGATTGACGGCCGGGCGTTCGAGGCCGGCGAGTCGGGCTACCCCTCTCTCATCGAGAAGAGCTATCCCTTCCATCCCGAGTTCGTGCGGCTGTTCGCCGAGCGGCTGGCCAACATCCCCGACTTCCACCAGACCCGAGGCGCCTTGCGGCTTGTGGCACGCACGATCCGCGCCGCCTGGGAAGGACGCAAGCGACTGGGCAAAGCGCTCCTGCTGCACGCCCACCACGTAGACCTTACCCGCAGCGAGATCCGGGACGAGATCCTCAACCGCCTCAAGAGATCTGCTTTCGAGCGTGCCCTCGACGCCGACGTGGTCAAGCCCGAAGGGGGCACGCACGCCAGCGAGGCCGAGACGGGCTGGCCCTGGCATGCCGCCACCGAGTCAGCGGCCGTCACGTTTCTGCACAGCCTGCCCGACGGTTCCAAGGGAGTCACGGCGGCCGAGGTGGCCCTCGCGGTCGGCCGGCCCGGCGCGGACCTGAACTACGTCGCCCAGGGCCTGGAGGAGACGGAGCGGCGGGCCTGGTACATGCGGCGGGAAGGCGACCACTTCCTGTTCCGCACGCGCGCCTCCGTGAACAAGAGGTATCAGGAGCGTCTGGGCAAGGTGCAGCCCGGCGAGGTGCGAGAAACCCTCGACGCCTGGGTCAAGGAAGTCTACTCGGGCTTTACCGCGTTCCAGGTCATCACGTTCCCGGTCGCCCACACGGACTTCAACGACAGCCCCGACCGGGTGCGGCTGGTGCTGATTCACTACGACAAGGAGGCCGGCTTCGTCGGCGCCGGGGCCGGCGAACGTCTCAACTTCGTCAAGCAACTCTTCACGAAGACAGGGGCCCACGAGAGCCCCCGCACCTACCGAAACAACCTTGTCTTCCTCCTGGCGGAAGGGAGCCGCGTCACCGGGCTCAAAGACGCGGTCAAGTCGCTCATTGCCTGGGAGCGAGTCCAGAAGGACGTCGAGACGGACCAGACGAACCTGGCCCAGGCGAACGGCTCGACCTTCAGCGACATGAGGCGGCGGGCCAGGGACAACGCCTCCGGCGTGCCTTCGGAGTTCATGGCGTTGGAGGACGACCTGGGCAAGGTGAAGGAGTTGCTCGGTCCCCAGGAGGTCCACGTCCGCACGCGCCTGCTGGAGGCGTACCGCGTCCTCGCCTTCCCGCGTGGCGGGGGGGACGAAGGCATGGAGCTGTTCAGCGGCGCCTCAACCGCCCTGCTGTTGGAGTGCTACCGGGTCGATTTTGGCGAGAACCCGGAGCCGTCGGGTCGCGGCCGGCGGTCGCAGCGCGGGGCCGTGGCCGAGGCGCCGATCCTCCAGTGTCTGCGCCTGAACAACAAACTTGTCCCCGAGGCGACGCCGGGGCAGCCGTTGGTGCTCGCTCCCGACCTGTTGCGGCGGCCTCCCCTTTGGCAGGAGGGGGAGAACTGCCTGTCCACGGAGGAGGTCTGGAGTCGCATCCGCAAGGAGCCTGAGCTACCAATGGTGCTGAAGGCGACGGACCTGCTGCCGACTTTCCGCGCGGGCGTCACGACGGCGCCCGACGCCCTGTGGGTCTACTACGTCCGACCCGACAAGAAGGTATACGGCCGCGAGAACGCTACCGAGCTTGTGGCGGCGATCTCGGTCAACCACCTTCTCTACGACAGCACCGCCGCCATCGCCGACCGGATTCTGCCGGTCAAGGAGGTGCGACCGCAGGAGGTGTGGGACCATCTCTGGCCTAAATCGGGGGTGGCCCCTGCCCCGACGGTCCCGGCGACGAAGTTCCTCGACGCCGCCAAAGCCAGCGCCCACTTCCCGGTGCTGCCCGACCGCAGCGTCCTCTGGCAGGCGTTGCAGGAGGGGGCCCGAGAGAATCGCTGGGTGCTGTACCTTCGCGGGCCCAACCTGGCCGTCGGCGCGCAGGAGATGGCCGAGTGGCCGGGCACGCCCCGCTTCGAGGACAACGTCGAGCTCTGGGCCTACCAGGCCGCCCTCGACCAGGGCATCTACCCTCGTAAGAAAGCGGGCGTCGGGAAGGATGGAGCGGGCGCAACAGGGGCCCTCCCGCTGACTCCGGCCAAGCTCAAAGAGAAGTGCTGGCCCGGGGGGGCCGCCCAGGTGGCGCCGGAGGACCTGGAGCGCTACGCCCGTTCTATCTGGGACGACCTGAGCCGGCCTCGCCTGGAGACGGTCCTGCGGGACGGGGTTCGCGATGGCCTGTGGTGCGCCTGGAAAAAAGACGGCGACGAGACGTTTTACACTAAAGCCGACACGCCCGCGCCGAGCGTCCAGGTTTCGCCGGCGTGGGCGCTGGTCGATCCCGGAGCGACACTGGCCGAAGAGCTGGACAGCCTCCGGCCTGGCAAGGGGCCGCAGCCGGTCACGCAGGCCGGCATTCCCCGCGAGGCGCTGACGGCTTTGTGGGACGCGCTCGCCGGGCAACGCAACATTCAGGTGTCCGAACTGACGATCACCGTCGAGGATCGCGAGTCCTTTGACAACACCTTGCTGGCGACCTGGGCCGACCGGCCTCGGGCTGCTCAAGTCCACGCTTCGGTCGCGGCAAACGGCCAGCGCGTGGTCGATGGCAAGACGGAGACGATCAGCCTGAACTTCGAGGGCCGCTTCGAGGAGGTCCGCTCGTTGCTCGCGCCGGTCTGGCCGTTCCGCAATAAAGGCGAGCTGCAAGTGACCATCACCGTCAGCCTCAAGTTCCAGCCGACGCCGGAACTGGCTGACGCGGAGCTCGCGACGTATCGCACGGCCCTTGTCAACGCGAACCTGGGCCGTCTGGAAGTGAAGCTCGTACCGGTGCGAGCCAGGCGGCTCGCTGCTCCTTCCGCAGCCGCCACAGTGGCAGGAGGTGCGTAATGGAGCGGTTCCGCCTGCGAATGCGACAGGAAATGAAGCGCGGGCAGATCATCGAGTTACACCTGTTCCCCAACATGCCGGGCCGCACTCCCCGCGAGGCCGACGCCCGCGTGATGGGGTCGTCCTCTTCGCCGGAAACGGTCCAGTGGTTGAGGCAAGTGTCCGACCCCTATCTGAGGCAGGCCGAGGAGCCGGGGCCGATCAACGGCGCCGACTTCCGCCCCGGCGTGCCGCCCCGGTGGCTGAAGCACGCCGACGGCATGAGGCTGGCCCTCGCCTTCGGCTCGGCCCGTTACCTGACGAAGCCGGCGGCCCGCGAGATGTTTCGCCACGGGCTGGACGAGTTGCCGGCCGAGGTGGTGCTGTACTGGTTCACCCTGTGCTTCTACGGCTATCGCCAACTGGCAGGCCGGGCGGCGCTGCGGACGCTGTTCACCTACGGTCAACCCGAACAGGAAGAGGGCGCGACGGCGGGGGGGCACCGGGGCAAGAAGCCCAAGGATGCGGGGCAGCGCGATCTGTTCTCGGCGGAGGCGGGCGGCGCAGCGACGAATCGCACAGCCGACGAGGAGAAGGCGCCCCCAAAGGGCGGACAGAGGAAGGTGACCAATGCCCCTCAGTGACAACGACATCAAGAGCGAGCTGAGCTACGCCTACCTGCACGCGGTCGCCTCGCGCTGCGGCTGCGCCTGCGAAGTAAGCGGCCGCCACAGCGACGGGATGGGCGTCGACGTCCGCGTTCACCACAAGGGACAATTGATTTCGGGAGGGCTCTCTCGGTTCACGATCGACGTGCAGTTGAAGGCGACGAGCGAACCGCCGAGCGTTCAGAACAACCGCTTCGCGTTCTGGCTCCGGGCCAAGAACTACGACGAGCTCCGTGACCCGGACGTGCCCAATCCCCAGGTTCTCGTCGTGCTGTACCTTCCACCCGATCCGGCCGAGTGGCTCGCTTGGACAGAGGAGAGCTTGGTCGCTCGTCGATGCGCCTATTGGCTCAGCCTCCACGAAGCCCCACCTGGTTCGCCGAGCGGGCAAACGGTCTACATCCCAAGGACGAACGTCATTTCGGTGGAGGAGTTCCGCATCTTGCTGTCTCGCTTCGCCCGGAAGGAGCGGATCGCCTATGTGGCCTGAGAACCTGCCGCTCAATCTGCTCGAGCGCCTCGATCCGGTCCAGGTCAAGCAGTACGCCAAGGCCACGGGCTGGGTGCGCGAGGGGAGCTTGAGCGACTATCGCGGCGCCATCTTTGCCCATCCGACCTCCGACCTCGATCAGCTCCTCGTTCCTTTGATCCCGCGCGCACACGGGTTCGCTCGGGCCATGGGAGACGTGGTCAGTATCCTCGCTGAACGGGAGAAGAGGCCGGCGATCGAGATCTTGAACGATCTGCTCCTCCCGCCGGCGGACGTGGTCCGTTTTACCGAGGCCGGCTCGACCACCGCCAGCGGCGACGTGCCTTTGGATCATGGGCTGGCCTTGCTCGCCGGCGCCCGCAAAGCGCTGCTGGCGGCCGCGTGCAGCGAGCTCCGTCCGCAGCGTTACCACCCGCGCATGAGCTTCGCCGACGCCGAGCAGTTTCTCCAGCAGTGTCGCCTGGGCCAGACGGAAAGGGGCAGTTTCACCGTCACCGTGGCTTGCCCTCTCAACGCCGTCCCGGGTGCCGAACCTCTGATCGACCAGACGCCGTATACCAGGCGGCTCACCGCACTGCTTATGCGGTCCTTGCACCGGCTGTCCCTGGCCCTCGACGCGGACGAACTGGGCCCGCTGCTCAACCCCACGGAAGGCGAGCCGGTCATTAGCGCCAACTTGTGCGAGGGGCTCCTGGACATGACTCCCGAAGGGGACGGTTCTACTCTCACTGTCTCCGCCAGTTGGGCCAGGAGCCTGCCGCCGCCTGCAACCTTGCCGCTGCCGAGAGTGGTGCGGCTGCGGCAGGAGACGTTTCCTCTGATTGAAAAGCTGGCGGGATATTTAAGGCCGGACCACCGCCCCCAGCGGCAGGCGCTCTTCGGCTTCGTGGACACGCTCAACGGCCGGCCCAACGCCGACAACCAGATGGAAGGCCAGGTCATCTTGCGGCTAGTGGACGCCGAGAGCGACACCATCCGCGCACGCACCGACTTGAATGCGACGGACTACCACACGGCCTGGCAGGCCCACGGGGGCAACCAGGCGATCACGCTGGAAGGCATCGTGCGGCGGGTCGGGCGCCTCTTCCGCCTCGACCAGGTGACCGGCTTCCGCTTGCTCCAGCAGGCGCCAAAGACGTAGGTTGAAGGGACGCGAACGACGGCGGCAGGACGACGGGGCCCTTCTTTCTGGACGGAGGGTGTAATGAACAGCGGACGAAGGACGTACTCCTGCCAGAGACCGAGCGCGAGCCAACGAGGCAGTCGGCTTGCTGGCGGGGCTTCGTCCGGGCGTTCGCGGGGCGCCGCATCGTGCGGCGTCGTTGCTCTGGTTCCTGGGAACCTACGCGATGCCAAACCCGGAAACGGCGACGGGATCGAATGATCCTGATAAACTGGCTGCTCTGGTCGTTGACCCGCAGCGCCCCGAAGTGGATCGCGAGCGCGCCTTCGCGGGACTGCGCCCACTGATCCGGCGGCTTGCGGTGAGCCTTTCGATCCGGCTGACCGGCCGTGTCCGCCCGGAGTTTGCCGATGGCGCCGCCTCCGAGGTCTACTTGCGCATCGACGGCTTCATGCCGGGCGGGCCATTCGCCGCCTGGTGCTACCGCACGCTGCACAACTGGATGACGGACGAACTGCGGAAGGAGTCGCGCCGAGTGCGACACGAGCAGGAAGCGGCGCGTTCGCGCCCCGAAGTCCAACCTGTAGACCCAGCGACCCAGCCGTTTTCGGCTCAGGAGCTCGCCCAGGTTAGCACCTGGCCTCTGGGGCAGCGTCTCGCTCTGTTCTGCCTGACGGGCCTCTGGCGACTCGTTCATGGGGGGACGTGGCAGGAGTGGTACAGGGCGTATCCTCCCGGCGACGAGCCCTTGTTGACCGACCCTTTTCCTCCTGCGGAGTTTGAGATGAATTCGGATTCGCAGCAACGCGGCGACATCCTGGCGCAGCTCCTTCAGGTGCGGCGAGGAACGCTCAACGTCTGGGTGCATCGCTGTGCTCCGCGTCTGCGTGAACTGCGTGGCGCCTGAAAGCGGAGCGGCCCCTCCCAGCATGGACACCACCTGGAACGACATGCCGTTGTACGAAGGCGATTTGGAGCGCCCCCTGGTCAGCGTTGTCACGGAGACCCACGTCTGGCGCAAGATTGGGGAGAAGCACATGGCGAAACCTCGGGAGCCTTGGGATGAATGGTTGGGAGCGCCGCTGGCGACGGCGTTTCAAGCCTTGTGGCCGCTCGGCTGCCGAACCGCTGCCGACCGAGCAACGGTTGCGGGCGTTTCCGATCGAGTCCGTGAGGCCGCCCTGGCCGCCCTGGCCGCTCCCCTGCTCATGAAGTACGACTACTCCCGGTACACACCGAGCAGTGCCGCAAGTGGCACCGGCCCCCGGCGAATCGGCGACATTGGTCGCCCGGAGCCAAGCGAGCGCCTGGTGCTGCCAAGCGGCGCCCGGGTCGAACTCCGCCACGGCAAAGGTGTCTGGTCAATGAGGACTTGCTACTTCGATGATGACGTGGCCGGCCGTGACGTTCCGCTCTGGCGACGGTATCGTCAACTGGTGACCAAACTGCGGGCTCGCTACCTCGTCGCACCCGGAGGCCCGGGAACCTCGATCGTCAGCTCCGACCGGAAGGAGGACAGCATCGAGACGGGGATCGAGTTCGTCAGCCGATATAACTGGGGCCTCGAGCCCGGCGGCCCGCCGGAGCCCTGGAATGATTTCGGCGATCCGTGGCCGCAACCGCCGCCGGTGCCGGCTGCACCGCCCCCTGGTTTGCTCCGACCGCCGCCGCCCGGTGGAGGCACGAGCTCATGACCGCAACCGACTGGCTCGGCATCCGCACGGAGTGGCGTCACGCACTGGTCGATCCGGCCTTGCTCCGCTGCGTCCAGGGCGAGACCGCTTCGGAGGCTGAGGGGGCCGCCTACCGGGCGGCGGTGGCGCTGGGGCGCTCGCGACTTTTCGGCGTCCCCCTCGAAGATTGGGACGGCGTGTTGGCGGTGCCGATCGCGCAGGCCGCAGCCCGACGGCTCTCCCAGTGCCTGCATCGACTTCGCGAACGGGCCGACTGCCTGCCTACCCTCTGGGACCAGGCCGAGAACGACGTCGAGGCGCGCGAGGAGTGCCTTGGCCTGCTCGAAGGGCGGATGGAAGCCTGGGCGGTCTTCGTTGCCCTGGACGAGGCGCAACTGGACGCACTGGTTCACTCCCTACCTGGCCGAGAACGCCTGGCTGCGGACTACGAGCAGGCACAACTCGAGTTGCCTCCGGCGGACGAGGCATTGCTCCGACACCAAGACCTTCTGTCCGTCGCCGCTGGCACGGAGTTGCTCAGCAACTGGCGCCGCCTCCTGGCAGAGCCGTTCCGACTGTCCTTGCCCTGGTGGCTGGACGGGACGCTGGAGGAGACCGCTGAACGGCTGTGGAATGGGCTGCCGAGCGGAAGGGTCGTCGGCCCCACGGCCGCTGGCGGTCGCGCGTCAGCCCTCCCACCCACTCAAGTTGATCGTAAGCCCGGTGTTGCGACAGCAGCCCATCAGGAGGGCTTGCCGGCTGTCCTCGGGAGCACCATGAAGCCCAGGTTCGTCAAGACGAAGCCGTCGTTCCTTGAGGCTGGGTTGCCCTGCTCATCGTTGTCTTCGGAGTGCCAGTCCGACAACGATGCCCGTCAACGTCCGCCCCAGAACCGATTGCACGTTTGGTGGGCCAGGCGCGCGCCGACGGTCTGCCGCGTGGCGAACCTGACGGCCCTGATTCCGCACGACGCAGACCTGAGTAGTGGGCCCACCACGGCTTTCGACCCGCCGGTGAGCGAAACCGACCTCAAAGCGCTCGGCGGGAAAGACCAGGAGCATCGAGAATTCTATCGACGGCTGCTTGCAGAGTATCCCCCGACTCCTTTGACGGACCAGCATCGAGCGTTGCTTCTGGCCCTGCGCGCCTTCGGCGACCCCGTGCGGTTCGACTTACACCGGGCGGCCGCCCGCCTTGCGGGCGTTCCCCTACCGAAGGTGTTCAGCCAGTACCTGTCCCACAACCGCGATCAGACGGTGCCGGCCAGCCTGCTCATCCATCTGCGAAAAGTCTGGCGGAACTACTTCAATCTGGCTGACGGCGAGGTGCCGACGATCCTCGACTTCATGGCGGGAGGGGGGGCGATTCCGCTGGAAGGAGTTCGCTTCGGGCTGCGCGTCTTCGCCAATGACCTCAACCCAGTCGCCGCACTCATCCTCAAGGCGACCGTTGAGTATCCCACCCGTTTCAGCAACGCCTTGGTCCCACACATCACCGAGGAAGCCAGGCTCATCGCGGAACGACTGCGCACCCGCCTCGCCTCGTTTTTCCCGTTGCCCTCTCCAGCCGAGTGGTGGCCGCAAGTCGAGCATGCCGCGCGGGCCAAGTTCTCCGCCAAAGCCATCGACTGGGTCGAGCCGGACACGAACCGCGAGCCTCGGAAAAACACCTACCTGTGGGCCAGGGTATTCCCATGCAAAGGCTGCGGGCTCCGGGTGCCGCTCTCGACAAACTTCACCATCGACACGAAGGGCAAGCCGCCGACCCATCTGGCTGTTTTTCCCGTCGTCCCCGAACGAGATCGGTCTGACGTGTGCGGTTTCCGCATCGTGGCCAAGCCAGACTGGGAGAAATGCGTTTGGCCTCACCGAGATTTCGAGAAGTGGCACCCCCAGGAAACGCCAACCTTCCGCGATGGCAAGGTGATTTGCCCTCGGTGTGGCAGTGTGGAAGAAGCGGAGAAGGTCAAGGAGTTTGGTCGGTCCCAAGAAGGCGGCTTGGAGGCCCAACTATATGCCGTAGCTTCTCAGGTGCCGGTACGCCTGGTCTATCGAGGTGGCGAGGTTAAGGTGCGCTGGATGTGGTGGTTCCGATCACCAAGAGAAGCCGACCTGCGGGCCAGCGTTCACGCAGAGGAGGAGATGAAGCGGCTGCGCCCGTCTTGGGAGGCACGAGAACTTTTCCCCCACGAAGATATTCCCGAAGGTGACAAGACGCGCGAACCTCGGCTTGCGGGGTTTCGCCGATGGTGCGATCTCTTCCGGCCCCGCCAGCTCCTCACTAACCTCACCGTCCTTGAGGAGATTCGGGTTGCTGGGGAAAGACTACGGAAGAAGTTGGGCGAGGCCGAGGCCGAAGCAGCTAGCGTCTACCTTGCCTTCATCCTTAGCAAGCTAGTCAACTACAACAGTGTCAACACGTTCTGGCACTACGGGCGTCGCACCGCGACGCAGACCTTTTCAAGGTACGATTTTGCTTTCCGGCCAGCCTTCTGCGAGTTTGAGGGGGCGAGAGAGCCTATCCCCTGGGGGCTGGCGCAGGTTGCCGGAGCGCTTGCCGAACTAGCCGCGAGCATCCACGGTGGTAGCGTCGCTGGCAAAGGCGCAGACGAAGACGGTGCAGAAGAGGAAGACGATGAAGGGGAGGGGAGCGTCGATGCCGGTGCTGTCATAATACCCCGCCGCCCTGAAGTCATCGTCCCGACCATCACCAATAACGACGCTGCCGCCTTGGACACGCCGGCCCCCGGCACGGTCCACCTCATCAGCGTCGATCCGCCCTACTACGGCAACGTGCAGTACAGCGAGCTGTCCAACTTCTTCTACGTCTGGCTGAAACGGTCCTTGCGCGATTGGCCGGGGCTGGAACATCTCTTCCGTGAGGAGTTGGCCGAGAACAACCGCGAGGCCGTGGCCAACGCCGCCCGCTGGCGCCGGGAGGCCGACACTGACCTGACCGCCTGGAAGTCGCGGTACGCGGCTGCCCTGGAGCACCTCAAGGACGCCCGCAATCCCGTGACCAACCGCAAGCAAACCAAGCCCGAACGCGAACGCCTGGCGAAGGAGCGGGCCGGGCAGGTGCCGCCGACGGCAGCCGATCGGGCGGACAGGTTCTACGAGGACAAGATGGCCGCCGTCTTCCGCCGGGCCAAGCAATTGCTCCACCCGGCCGGTCGCATGGTTGTCATGTTCAACCACAAGATGACCAAGGCGTGGCGTGCGCTCGGTGCGGCCCTCATCCGCGAGGGCTTCGACATCCGCACGTCGGTCCCCATTCACACGGAGGCCGCGAGTAGTCTCAACATCCGAGGACTGGACGCGGCCCGGAGTACCGTGCTGCTGCTGTGCCTGCCGCGCGAGGATGTGGGGCAGGTCACCGGCAACTGGGGCCGCGTGCAAAGTCAGGTGGCCGAGAAGGCTCGCAACGCCGCCGTCCGCTTCCAGGCGCAGGGGCTGTCGGGGACCGACCTCTACCTGTCGGCCCTCGGGCCGGCGCTGGGCGAAGTCGGCCGACACTGGCCCATCACCGACATGGCGGGCCGGCCCATCGACCTGGGCATCGCCCTGGACGAAGCGTACAGGGCCGTCGGCCGCTTCCGTTTGGAGCAGGTTCTCACGGAGCTCACGGCCCAGGCCGCCTTCGCCGACGTGGGCGAGGGCTTCAGCGCCGACTCCGTGGACAAGAACACGCAGACGCTTTGGCTGTGGCTCGACACTTTTCAGGGCGACGTGGCCGATAGCGACGACGTGAGGAAGCTGGCCAAGTCGCTGGACATCGAGCCCGATGCCTTCCGCAAGATGAAGTTGCTGGACGCGGAGAGCGACACCTTCACGCTGAAGCCGCCCCAGCGGGTAAGCCTGGGCCTCCTGTCCCGCAACCTCCTCGGCGGCGACACCCGTTCGGCCCGCGACCGCGAGGCCCGCGAGGCCGACGTGTGGGACGAGCGAACCTTCCCCGGCTTCCTCGGCGCGGCGGTGTGGAACGCCATCGGGCTGATGGCCGGCGGCGAGGAGCACCATCGCGGCCTGGAGGCGCTGAAGCAGTGGTTGCGGAACAGTAACTACGCCGAGGACCGCTGTTTCCGGGGGGCGTTCGCCGTGACGCTGCACCTCCTGCGGCGGGCGTTCGGCAAGCGGCGGGCCGACGACCCGTGGCAGGAAGCGACGACCCAGGCCGGCGTGGCCTGGGACCTGGCCCTCAAGGGCGGGCGGAGGTGAGCCGTGAGCTTCCGAGACCTGCAACACCTCCGGCGCCGCTACAGCGGGCAGGCCGGCCAGCTCGTCAACGAGTTCTACGTCCCGGTCCTGGGCCAGGCGAGCCGCTACGACCGCCAGGCGGGCTATTTCGACTCGGCGGCCCTGGTGCAGGTCGCTTCGGGCCTGGCGGCCTTCATCCAGAACGTGCGGCACCAGCCATCCGCCGGCCGGCCCCCCATGCGCCTGATCACCGGGACGACGTGGAGCCCCGAGGACATTGACGCCTACCGCCGAGGCGTCGATTCGTTGCGGGCCAGCCTCGAACGGACGGGGCCGCGGCGGCTGGAGCTGACCGACGACGAGTGCCTGCGGCTCGGCCTGCCGCGCGGCTGGCGGCCCGAGGCCGACCAGATCGCCCGGGACCGCTACGGCGCGCTGGCCTGGATGGTCGCGACCGGGCTGCTGGAAGTTCGCGTGGCCCTGCCGCTGGACCACGCCGGCAAGCCCTGCTACCCGGGACGCGGCGGCGCCCTGTACCACCCCAAGGCCGGCATCCTGTACAACGGCGACGACAGCGTCATCGTCTTCCAGGGCAGCGTCAACGAGACCAGCGCCGCCTGGGCGCGCAACCGCGAGATGTTCGAGGTGAAGCGGTCCTGGGCCTCGGAGCAAGACGCCGACGACTGTCACTTCTACATCGACGAGTTCGACAAAATCTGGCGCGGCCTCGATCCCGGCCTGCTGGTACTGCCGCTGCCCCGGGCCGTCGTCGAGTACCTGGCCGCCTTTCAGCCGCCGGACCAGCAGCCACCCCGGCACGACCCCCTGGAGAAGCGGGCGGCAGTCGCGGTGCCCTCTCTGCAAGACCGCATCCGGGCCCAGTGGTTCCTCGACGCCCCGCGACTGCCTGGTGGCGAGGCGTTGGTCCTGCACCCTTTGTGGGCCGACGGCAAGCCCCTCCTGCCGTTTCCGCACCAGACCATCGTCCACCGCCGTGCCGTGGCCGGGTTTCCCCAGTCGTACCTGTTCTGCGACGAAGTCGGGCTTGGCAAGACCATCGAGGCCGGACTGGTCCTGCGGTCTCTGATCCTGCTGGGCAAACTGCGGCGCGTGCTGATCGTCTCTCCGCGAAACCTGATCCGCCAGTGGATGGAGGAGCTGCGCGAGAAGTTCGCCCTCACCGCCTGGTTCTACGACGGCCAGATGCTGCACGACGTCGGCGGCCGCACGCGACGCTGCGACAGGCCGTGGGACGAGGACGGCATCGTGATCGTGTCGCGGCACCTGATCGCCCGGCAGGAACGGCAAGGAGCGGTCCTGGCCGCGTCCAGGCCGTGGGACGCCGTCCTGGTGGACGAGGCGCACGCCGCCCGTCGGCGAGTCTTCGGGGCCAACGAGCCGAACCTGCTGCTGGGCCTGTTGCAGGAGCTGAAGCGCCAGAAGCTGTTCCGCTGCCTCTGGCTACTGACCGCGACGCCCATGCAGCTCGACACCCAGGAGGTCCACGATCTTCTCCTGCTTGTCGGCCTGGACGACTTGCGCTGGGGCAGCTGGTCGAGCTTGACGGGCTTTCAGGACTTCTTCGACCGTCTGCGAGAGTTCCCGACGAGGAAGGAAGTCCGTGCGGACGTGGTTGGCATGACCCGTCAGGCCGTCGCGCTTGGGGCGACGGACCTGTCGCCGGCCGAGGTGCCGAGCCAGTGGACGGATTTCGCCTGGCGTACACTGGTGGCGAGGATCAAGAGTGGCGGGGCCGGCCTGTCGCTGGCGCTGCAAGGCGCCACCGGCTCGCAGGCCGAGGCCATGACGCCATACCTGGCCCGGCAGACGCCGCTGGCCGTCCACGTGTTCCGCCACACGCGGCAGACCCTGCGCGCGTACAAGGAGCGTGGCCTACTCGATGCCGGGCTGGCCGTCCGCGAGCCCGAGGACGTGCCCGTGGCGTTCCAGACGCCGACCGAGCAGGCGTTGTACGCCCGCATCGACGAGCTGTGCAGCAAGTTCTACCGCCTGGCCGAGCTGCCCGAAGACGAGCGCAGCGGCGTCGGCTTCCTGATGGCCGTGTTTCGCAAGCGGCTTGCCAGTTGCTTCTACAGCTTCCGCCGCAGCCTGGAACGCCGCCGCGATCTGATCGGTGCGGCGCAGGAGGACATTGCCGCCCTCGGGCCGGCACACGAGTGGCAGCAGGAGTTGGAAGAGGAAGAGGAGGAGGAAGCGGTGGACGTGCCGATCCTGGTCGAGCGGGAGCGGCGCCGGCTGTTTCGGCTGTGGGCCGACCCGCGACGGCGGGAACGATTGGAGCAGGAGCGGTCCTACCTGGCCGACTACATCGCCGCCCTGGCCGAGGTGGGGTCCGACAGCAAATTCGAGGCGTTCCGCTCCAGGCTGGACGATGCGCTCGCGGGCGGGCACCGTGCGATCGTCTTCACTCAGTACCTCGACACGTTGGACTTCATCCGCGAGAAGCTGGCGGCCCTGCACGGGGGACGGATGGCCTGCTACTCCGGCCGGGGTGGAGAGGTGTGGGAGCCGGCCGACAATGGGTGGCGGATCGTGGACAAGGCCGAGGTCAAGGCCCGCTGCCGTCGCGACCATCCGCGCGCCATCGACGTCCTGCTGGGCACCGACGCCGCGTCGGAAGGCCTGAACCTCCAGCAGTTCTCGGCCCTCATCAACTTCGATCTGCCCTGGAACCCGATGCGCGTCGAGCAGCGGATCGGCCGCATCGACCGTATCGGACAGGAGGCGCCGGTGGTGAAGGTCCTGAACCTCTACGTGCAAGGGACCATCGAGGAGGACACTTACTTCACCCTGAAGGAACGGATCGGCGTCTTCGAGGAGGTCGTTGGCCCGTTGCAGCCGATCCTGGCCGAGATGCCCCGCATCTTTCGCAAACTGGCCCAGGGCGAAATCGAACTGGCCGAGGCCCGGCGCCAGCTCGACCTCGCCCAGAAAAAGCGGCCGCCTGCGGTGGCCGACGCTCTGGAAAGCGGTGTGTCGGCCGCCGACCTGCCGCCGACCGAAGGGCCGCCGCCGGTCACTCAGGAGCAACTCGCTGCATGGTGCCTGAGCCACCCGGCGCCGGGCATGCGCGTCCTGACGGTGCCCGAGCCGGGCGCCGAGACCGTCGCGGCGAACGGGACGCAAGGCTGCCTGTCAATCACCTGGCCCTACCCACCACCCTACCTCGGCATTGGCGAGACCGAGGAGGTTCTGGCGACGTTCGATGGCGAGTTGGCCGACCGTCACCCACCGACCGCGCCTACGGAGGACGCGACCGGCGTAGGGCAGCCCGGCAACGAGGGCGTGCGCCTGTTGACCTGGGGCGATCCCTACCTCACGGCGTGGCTGGAAGCGTTGCGCGGTGAGTCGCTCACGGAGCGCGACTGCGAGTCGTTGGAAGGGAGCACGGGAGGGCCCATCGGTTGGGGGGGATAGCGAAGAATAGCACCCTTCGACGCTTTTCCTTGCCGGGCAGGCCACAATGGTTGCACCAACAAGAGCATTGGCGACAAGTTGCAAGGTGAAGATGAATAGAGGGTTGCGGAGAAAGGTCGCAGAGAAGGCGTTTGTTCGCAGACTTTCCGGTTAGGTTCACGAGGTGTGCCGTGCACCCATGAACCCAATCCCATCTCGGGCCTCCCTCGATGCCCAGCCAGCGCTCGTGTCGATCCCGTCTATCCATCCCGTGACCTCCTTTTTCGTTGCCCTCCACCTCCGCGCCGGTGTACGATACAGAAGCAATCTCGCCCCCCCACCCCCGCCCCGAGCTTCCCCCCAACCATGCCGCGCATCGCGTTCGTCTCGCTGCTGTCGCTGCTGTTGCTTCCCGTGGCCGCCGCGCTCGGAGCTCCCCCAACCGCGAACGACTTCTTCGAGAAGGAAGTGCGCCCGCTGCTGGTCGAGCACTGCATCAAGTGCCACGGCGACAAGAAGCCCAAGGGCGGGCTGCGCCTCACCTCGCGCGCCCACGTCCTCGCGGGCGGCGACAGCGGGCCCGCGGCCGTGCCGGGCAAGCCGAAAGATAGCCTCCTCATCCAGGCGCTCGCCTACGTCGATACGCCGCGCATGCCGCCCAAGAAAAAGCTTTCCGACCGCGACGTCGCCACCCTGACGCGCTGGGTCCAGATCGGCATGCCCTGGCCCGAGACGGGCGCCAAGGCCCCGGCCCCCGCGACCGGGCCCTGGCGCATCACCGACGAACAGCGCCGCTTCTGGGCCTACCAGCCCGTTCGGGCCCACGCCCCGCCGGCCGTCAAGAACAGTCGCTGGCCTCGCACCAGCCTCGACCACTTCGTCCTCGCCGGGCTCGAAGCGCGTGGGCTGCGGCCCGCCAAACAGGCCGACCGCCGCACCCTCATCCGCCGGGCCACCTTCGACCTCACCGGGCTACCGCCCACCCCGTCCGAGGTCGAGGCGTTCGTCGCCGACCGTTCGCCCGACGCATTCGCCCGCGTGGTCGATCGGCTGCTGGCGTCGTCGGCCTACGGCGAGCGCTACGGGCGGCACTGGCTCGACCTCGTCCGCTACACCGACTCCTTCGACGCCCGCGGCATCGGCGGGGAGATGGACTGCGCCGACGCCTGGCGCTACCGCGACTGGGTGGTGCAGGCGCTCAACCGCGACCTCCCTTACGACCGCTTCCTCGCCGACCAGATCGCCGGCGACCTCTTCCCGGGCCCCGACGGCGGGCTCAACCGCGACGGCATCATCGCCACGGGCATGCTGGCGCTGGGCAACTGGGGCGGCGGCGACGCCGACAAGGACAAACTGCTCACCGACATCGCCGACGATCAGGTGGACGTGGTGACGCGCACCTTCCTCGGCCTTACCGTGGCATGTGCCCGCTGCCACGACCACAAGTTCGACCCCATCTCGACGGCCGACTACTACGGCCTGGCCGGCATCTTCTTCAGCACCCACATTTTGCCCAACGTGGGCCCGAAAACCAACGGACCGCCCATGATGCGCATCCCGCTCCTCTCGCCACTCGACCTGGCGAAGCGCCGCCCGCACGAGCAGCGACTTGCCAACCTGACGAAAGAGCTGCAAGCGGCCCGCAAGGCGGCGGAGCTTGCGAGCTCGTTCGCCGCGACCGACTCGCGCAGCCCCTTCGGGATCGACGGGCGCGCCGAGGTGCGCCCCCTGGTCGTGGCGACGCTCCTCGCGCTGGCGCGGCGAGAGGCCGAACGGGAGGCCGTGCGCCGCGCGCTGCTACCGGCGCCCGACTTCGCCAACGGCGCCCAGGACGGCGGGGTGCCGGGCAGCCCGCACGCGGGCACCCACGACGTCCACATCCACCATCGCGGCCGCTACGACCGGCTCGGGCCCGTGGTGCCGCGGCGCTTTCCCGAGGTGCTGGCCGGGACGAAACAGGCGCCGATCGCAAAAGGCAGTGGCCGGCGCGAGCTGGCGCACTGGCTGACTTCTCCCGAAAACCCGCTGCCGGCGCGGGTGATGGCCAATCGGCTCTGGCAGTGGCACTTCGGCGAGGGCATCGTGCGCACGCCCAGCAACTTCGGCTGGCTCGGCGAACGGCCGACGCACCCCGAGCTCCTCGACCACCTGGCGGGGGAGCTCGTCCGCTCCGGCTGGTCGATCAAGCGGATGCACCGACTCATCCTGCTGTCGGCGACCTATCAACAGAGCAGCGAGGCCGAGCCGGAAGTGCGCGAGGCCGACCCCGAGAATCGGCAATTCGGGCGCATGAACCGGCGCCGGCTGGAGGCGGAGGCGGTGCGCGACGCGCTCCTGGCAGCGTCGGGCCGGCTCGACCGCACCATGAAGGGCCCGGCAACGCGCTCTTTCGCTGCCCCCCGGCGCACCCTCTACCTGATGACGATCCGCTCCGACCGCTCGGGCTTCGGCCCGCTGTTCGACAGCGCCGACAACACGGCGCCCGTCGATAGGAGGACGGTCTCGACGGTGGCGCCCCAGGCCCTGTTCCTGCTCAACAACCCCTTCGCCATCGAACAGGCCTGCGCGCTCGCACGCCGCGTCGTGGCTTCGGCCGAGACGGACACGGGGCGCGTGAAGGGGGCCTACGCCGTGCTCTTCGGCCGGCCCCCCGAACTGGAGGAGCTGGCGATCGGCCTGGAGCTCCTCCAGGCGAGCCGCGGGCCCCGGCCGGCGGAAAAGGCCTGGGAAGAGTATTGCCAGGTGTTGCTGTGCGCCAATGAGTTCCTCTACGTGGACTGAAGGAAGAGAGCGCCATGTACGACGTCGATCGCCGCCAGATGCTCCAGACGTTCGCCAGCGGTTTCGGCATGATCGGCCTGGCCGGCCTGCTCGCCGACGAGGCCCGCGCCGCCGCGCCGCCCACGGGGCGCCCCGACGCGCTCGGCTCGCCTCTGGCGGTGCGCGCGCCGCACTTCCGCCCCAAGGCCAAGCGGCTCATCTTCCTGTTCATGTCCGGCGGGCCGTCGCACGTGGACACCTTCGACCCGAAGCCGCGCCTCGATCGGGACAACGGCAAGCCGCTGCCGTTCCCGATGCCGAAGCTGGAGCGGACGCGCACGGGCAACCTGCTGCGCTCGCCGTTCAAGTTCAAGAAGCACGGCCGGAGCGGGACCGAGGTGAGCGAGCTGTTCCCTGAGGTGGCGTCGTGCATCGACGACGTCTGCGTCCTGCGCGGGATGGTGGCCGACAACATCAACCACAACGGCGCCTGCCTCCAGATGAACACGGGCGAGCAGGCGTTCTCGCGGCCCAGCCTGGGCTCGTGGCTGCTCTACGGCCTGGGCAGCGAGAACCAGAGCTTGCCCGGCTTCGTCGTCATCAGCCCGTCGCAGCCCGCCCAGGGCGCGCCGCTGTGGTCGTCGAGCTTCCTCCCGGCCGCCTACCAGGGCACCCTCGTCGCCGACCTCAAAAAGCCAATCGCCGATCTGAGCGGCTCGAAGGACGACATGGCGCGCCAGCGGCAGCAGCTCGACGCCCTGCGCCGGCTCAACGAGCTGCACCGCCGGCGGCGCGAGGAGGACTCGCGGCTGTCGGCGCGCATCGCCTCGTTCGAGCTGGCCTTCCGCATGCAGGCGCGGGCGCCGGAGGCGTTCGACCTCGCCTCGGAGAGCGCTGCGACGAAGCGCCTCTACGGCCTGAACGAGCGCACGACGGAGACCTTCGGCACGCAGTGCTTGATGGCCCGTCGCCTCGTGGAGCGCGGCGTGCGCTGCGTGCAGGTCTACCACACGCAGACCTCGCGACGGTCGAGCTGCCAGTTGTGGGACCAACACGGCGGGCTCAAGACCGAGCTGCCCGCCAACTGCGCCGCCACCGACAAGCCCATTGCCGGATTGTTAAAGGACCTGAAGGCGCGCGGGCTGCTCGAAGACACCATCGTGTTGTGGGGCGGAGAGTTCGGCCGGACGCCGACGGCGGAGGGCACCGACGGCCGCGAACACCACCCGTTCGGCTTCTCCACGTGGCTGGCGGGCGCGGGGATCAAGGGCGGGATGGTGCATGGGGCGACCGACGAATTTGGCTGGCACGCGATCCAGGGCAAGGTCCACGTCCACGATTTGCACGCGACGCTGCTGCACCTGATGGGGCTCGACCACGAGAAGCTGACGTATCGCTATGCGGGCCGCGACTACCGGCTGACCGACGTGGAGGGCCACGTGGTGCGGGAGATCTTGGCATAGGGGCGAACGCCTAGCTCGTTGGCATCTCGCTGGACCGGCGCGGGGGAGCACACGGTGGCCGCTTCTCGGCCCTCATCCCTCCGCCGATTCGATGCGGGCCCCGGCCCCTTCGAGGAGGGCCTGATACCACCTCACGGCCCTTTCGCTGCGGCCGGGCAGCGCCTTCGTCCCCCAGACCAGCGAGAGGGTGCGGGTCGTCTCGGGCCCGGTCTTGGTGCGCTGGGCGTCCTTGACGGCGTTGGCGCACGCTCCGTCGGCGTCGAACAGACACAGCAGCCCGGCGAGGTCGATGGTCTGCCCCGAGGCGTTGAAGACGTAGGAAGTGCCCTCCGACGCCACGCCGACGCGCAGGGGCAGGCGCGCGCGGCCGAGGTCGATGACGCTGATGGGCAATCCGCTGTGCAGCGACACGACGTTGCAGACGTCGACGGCGAGGTTGATGGACGACAGCTTGCCCTCGCCGGCGGCACGGAGAAGGTACTCCGAGGCAGGTTTGCTGCGGCCCGTCGGCTTGAAGCCGCCCTGGCGGAGAAGGGCCCGCACCGCCTCGCGGACGCCCTCGTCGCTGCGCAGGGGCGCAGGGGCGAGGAGCTCGGGCAGGGCTGGCATTTCGCCGAGTGGCCGCGGGAAGACGGCGACGAACGCGGCGAGGTCGAGCAAGGGGTGGGGATCGAGGGTGAGCATGCCGGCATTATAGGAGCTCGGCCTTCCTTTAGCCGCCGAGCTCGGCTCGGCGGCTAAAGGAGGCGCGTTGACGCCCGCCGCGCCGTCGAGTCTACTGACGAGCGCCCGTTTTTCCTTCCACCCGAGGAACGCACTCATGAGGCCCCTTGTCGCGCTGTCGCTGCTGCTGTTCGCCGCCCCCGCCTTCGCCGACACCTTCGTCTACGTCTCGCTGGCGAGCGAGAAGAAGATCGCCATCTACAAGATGGGCCCCAAACACGGCAAACTCACCCTCGTCGCGCACGCGCCGCTCGACGGCGAGCCGGGCGCCTTGACGACCGACCCCGCGAAGCGATTCCTGTTCGCGGCCCTTCGCGCCGAGGGCAAGCTGACCGCCCTGCGCATCGATGGCGCCACCGGAAAGCTGACGCCCATCAACACGGTGCCCGCCGGCGCCGACCCCGCTCAAATCTCGACCGACCGGACGGGCAAGTTTCTGCTCGCCGCCTACTACGTCGCGGGCAAGGTGACGGTGCACGCCATCGCCAAGGACGGCTCGCTGAGCAAGGCGCCGGTGCAGTCGCTGTCCACGGCCGACAAGGCGCACGCCATCGTCCCCGACCGCACGAATCGCTGGGTGTTCGTGCCGCACACCGGCCCCAACGTCACCTTCCAGTTCGCGTTTGACGCCAAAACGGGCAAGCTCACTCCCAACGCCGTACCGACGTTGAAGGCGCCGCCGAAAACGGGGCCGCGGCACCTCGTCTTCCACCCGTCGAAGGAGATTGCCTACGTCGTCAACGAGCAGGGCGGCAGCGTCACGACGTACGCCTTGGACGTCAAGGCTGGCACGCTCAAGCCGGTGCAGACGATCTCGACCTTGCCTCCCCGCTACAAGGGCACCAACGCCTGCGCGGAGGTTCGCCTCGATCCGACGGGAAGGCTCCTGTACGCCTCGAACCGCGGGCACGACAGCATCGCCTGCTTCGCCATCGAGAAGGACGGCTTGCTGCGCGCCCTCGACCGGGTGCCGACCGAGAAGAACCCGCGGTCGTTCGACCTGTCGCCCGATGGGGGCTTCCTCTATGCGGCGGGGGAGTCGTCGGGGAAGTTGGCGGCGTACCGGATCGATGGGACGACCGGGATGCTGACGCGGATTGCGACGTACGAGGTGGGAAAACAGCCTTGGTGGGTGATGGCCGTGCGGCTGGGGGCGAAGTGAGGCGCGGGAGCGCGAAACGGCAAGCGAGGAAGGGCGCGCGTTCTTGCTTGTCGTTTCGCGGCGTCCTCCGACTGTTTCACAGCGCCTCTCTCCCGACCGCCGGCCCAGTGTCCGTCTCTCCGTGGAGGTTCTCGGGCGTCACGCCTGCCATCAACTTCTTGAACGAGTACAGGCGCGCACGCAGTTGCGCGCTCTCCTGAGCCAGCGCCGTGGCCGTGGTACGCACCTTTTTCAGAGTTTCGACGTCGCTTTTGAGGGGGGCCTCTCGATCTTGCCGCGCCATCTCCTCCTCGTAGCGCCGCTGTTCGGATTCGGACAGCGCCTCTCCCCGAACTTTGCGCAGGTGCAGTTCCCACCAGTTAGGCTGTTCCGCGTCCTGACTCATGGCCGACCTCCCACAGGACCGTTCACAAGGCACGCCCTTCCGATTATGCTCGGTTGCCGATGCCCACACAACGGCTCTTCCGTCGGCGCCCGGTCTCGCCTTGTTGACACGCCCCCTCCTCCCCGTTAGCGTTGGGCGGAACGCCCCGAGGAGACACTCCGCATGTTTCGGCTCACGCCTCTCTGCGCCCTGGCCCTCGCCGCGCTCCCCGCCCTGTCCCAGGGCCCCGCTCCCCCCACGCCCCTCGCGCCGCCGCGCCCTCACAAGGTCGTGGTCCTCGCCGGCCCGCTCGACAAGGGCCACCCGCCCGGCACGCACGAATACGAGAAGTCGGCCCGCTTGCTCAAGCACTGCCTCGACCGCGCCCCCAGCCTCGCCGGCCTGACCACCGAGCTCCACACCGGCGGTTGGCCCAAGGACGAGCACGTGCTCGACAGCGCCGACACCATCGTCCTCCTCTCCAGCGGCGCCGACCGACGCGAACAGGACCATCCCTTCCTCGTCGGGGACCGCCTCGCCGTCCTCGACAAGCAGATGAAGCGCGGCTGCGGGCTGGTGCTGATCCACTGGTCGGTCTTCGTCCCCCGGAAGAAGGCCGGCGACAAGGTGCTCGAATGGGTGGGCGGTTACTTCGACTACGAAAGCGGCCCCGGCCCGCGCGGCTGGTACTCGAAGATCCAGACCACCAAAACGACGGCGAGGCCCGCCAGCCCCAAACACCCCATCGTTCGAGGCGTGACGCCTTTCGAGGTGCGCGAAGAACTCTACTACCGGATGCGCTTCCGCGAGCGCGACCCGCGCCTGGTGCCGATCCTGACGGCAGCGCTGCCGGGGGAGAAGGGCGAGCAAACGGTGGCCTGGGCGGTCGAGCGCAAGGACGGCGGGCGCGGCTTCGGCTTCACCGGCGGGCACTTCTTCGCCAACTGGCAGATCGAGGGCTTTCGCCGCCTCGTCCTCAACGCCATCGTCTGGACCGCGAAGGGCGAGGTGCCTCCCGGCGGCGTCCAGTCGAAGGCCCTCACCGAGGCGGAGTTGGCCGCCGTCGCCACAGGTCAGCCCCTCCACGCCCTGATCCTCACCGGGCACGACGGGCCGTTCCACGACTGGCGCGCCACCAGCAAGGCGCTGAAGGAGGTGCTGGAAAAGGACGGGCGCTTCCGGGTGCGCATCCTCGACGCCCCCGAGGCGCTGGCCCGCGAGGACCTGCTCGCCTACGACCTGATCGTCCAGAACTACGTCAACTGGCAGCGGCCGGGGCTGAGCGAGAAGGCGAAGGCCAACCTGTTGCGCTACCTGCGCGCGGGGCGCGGCCTGGCCGTCATCCACTTCGCCAACGGCGCCTTCCACTACTCGCTGCCCGCCGCCAAGGAATCGGACTGGCCCGAGTACCGCAAGGTCGTCCGCCGTGTCTGGGACCACTCGCCCGGCAAGAGCGGCCACGATCGCTACGGGCGCTTCACCGTCGAGATCGCGCCACAAAAGCACCCCATCACCGAGGGCATGAAGTCCTTCGACACCATCGACGAGCTCTATTATCGCCAGGCCGGCGACCTCGCGCTTGCCCCGCTGGTGACGGCGAAATCGAAGGACACGGGCAAGGACGAGCCCCTGGCGTGGGCCTACTCCTACGACAAGGCGCGCATCTTCCAGACGGTGCTCGGCCACAGCGCCGACTCGATTCGAGGGCCCGGCGCCGCCCTCCTCATCCGGCGCGGCTGCATCTGGGCGGCGGGCCAGGCGCTCCGGCCCGTTCCCGAGAAGAAGAGGACGTCGGCGAAGCTGGTGGAGGGGAAGTTCGGCAAGGCGCTCGACGCCTCCTCGACGCCGCTGGCCTTCGGGGGCGACCTGCGCTACCGCACCCCGCCGCTGACGGTCGAGTGCTGGGCGAAGTTGTACAGCAAGCGCGGCTTCAACGTCCTCGTCTCCAGCGACCCCAAGTCGTCGGCCCAGCACTGGGAGATCTACTCCTACCTGCGCTCCGGCGCCTTCAGCGCCTACCTGCCCGGCTACGAGCCGGCCGAGATCGTCTCGAAAACGAACGTGTGCGACGGCAAATGGCACTACCTCGCCATGACCTTCGACGACAAGCAGGTGGCCCTCTTCGTCGATGGCAAGAAGGTTCGCGAGCAGGCGGTCAAGGCAAAGCCAGGCCTTCGGCCGCTGCCGGGCCCCCTGAGCATCGGGCAGGCAGTCGATGGCAGCCTGCGCATCGGCTGCGACGGGCTGATCGACGACGTGCGCCTGTCGCGGGTGGTTCGCCCGATCGCGCTCCCGACGGCCCCCCTCCCCGTGGACGCGCAGACGATCGGCGTGTGGCGCTTCGACGACTCGGACACCATCCTGGCCGACCCCGCCTGGACCCCGCCCCCGGCGACGACGGGCGAGCCGTGGGAGCGCGCCACCGACGTCGATTGGGTGGACGACCGGCTGCGCAGGATGGACACGGGCCCGACCTTCAACGCGACCATGCGCTACGTCCACAACGGCCGGGCGGTGACCACGTACCGGGCAACGGCGATCCGCATTGGCGACAAGGGGCAGGGGGCAGTGGTCTTCGACCGCGACCGCCTGCGGCTCGCGGCGGGCTGGACGGGCGGCTACCTGGTCCACTCCGACCGGCGCTTCGGGCTGTTGAACACGCCGACGCCCGCGGGCCCGCTGCTCTTCTCCACCGGCGCCGGGCCCGGCTGGGCCGACGCGACCGGCAAGTGGCTGGACAAGTCTCCGCGCACGGTCCCTCTGCCGCGCGACTGGGCGCGTTTCAAAGGGCTTCACCTGCACGGCAACCGCGCCGTCCTCAGCTACACCGTGGGCGGTTGCGAGGTGCGCGAGAGCCCGTGGCTCGAAACGATCGCCGGCCAGAGCGTCGTCACGCGCACCCTCGAGATCGGCGCGTGTCGCCACGAGCTGCGCCTCCTGGCCGGGCACGTCGGGCCCGCCGGGAACTTCCACAATCTCGACGGCATGGCCTACGCGCGCTTCAAGTCGGCCGGGCAGGATGGGTTGATCTTCGTTCAGGGGCCTGGGAAGCTGGGGGCCCACCCCGCGGGCGCCGAGTTCGTCCTGCCGCCGTCCGACACGGCCCGGCGGGCGCAAATCTTCTACGCGCAGGGGCCCGAGAAAACGATTCAGGCGCTGGCCGTGGCGCTCCAGAAACGGGCCGCGCCTGCGGCGCTGGCGAGCTGGCTGAAGGCCGGGCCCCCGCGCTGGACGAAGCCGATCATCACGCGCGGCGAGGTGGCGGCGAACAACGCCCCACACGTCATCGACACGCTGACGGTGCCCTACGACAACCCGTATCGCGCGCTGTTCTTTCTGAGCGGCGTCGATTTCCTGCCCAACGGCGACGTGGCCGTCTGCACGGCCCACGGCGACGTCTGGCTGGTCAAGGGCGTGGATGCGAAACTGGAGAAGCTCACCTGGAAGCGCTTCGCGACGGGGCTGTATCAACCCCTTGGGCTGAAGGTGATCGACGGGAAGGTCCACGTTCTGGAGCGCGGGCAGTTGACGCGACTGCACGACCTCAACGGCGATGGCGAGGCCGACTTCTACGAGAACGTAAACAGCGACTGGCACGTCGCGGGCGGGGAGCACTCCTACGACACCTGCCTGGAGATCGATCCGGCGGGCAACTTCTACTTCTTCAAGACGGGCGACACCAACACGCCGACGGGCGGCTGTCTGATGCGAGTGAGCAAGGACGGCGGCAAGGCCGAGGTGTTCGCGACGGGCTTCCGCCACCCCATCGGGCTGTCGGTCGGGCCGGACGGAACGATCACCGGCGCCGATCAAGAAGGGAACTGGATGCCCTCCACCCGCGTCGACGTCTACAAGCGCGGCGGGTTCTACGGCGACATGCGGGCTCACCATCGGCCCAAACCGCCGGCGACGTACGACCCACCGCTCCTGTGGCTGCCCAAGGAGGCCGACAACTCCGCGGGCGGGCAGGTGTGGGTCAAGGGCGACAAGTTCGGCATCCCCGCGGGCGAGCTGCTGCACCTGTCGTTCGGGCGCTGCAAGCTCTACTGGCTGCTGCGCCAGACCATCGACGGGCAACCGCAGGCCGGCGCCGTCGATCTGGGCCTGTTCTTTCTGTCGGGCACCATGCGCGGCCGCTTCCGCCCCGAGGATGGCCACCTGTACGTCACCGGCTTGAACGGCTGGCAGACGGCCGCGCGGCGCGACGGGTGTCTCCAGCGCGTGCGCTACACCGGGGCGCCGCTGCGGCTCCCCTCGGGGCTGAAGGTAGAGACCGACGGCATCCGGGTGACGTTCACACAGAAGGTCGACGTCGCCAAGGCGAGGGACGCGAAGCGCTACAAGCTGGAGCAGTGGAACTATCGCTGGAGCGGCGATTACGGTTCGAAGCACTGGTCGGTGGCGCGGCCGGACCGGGAAGGACACGATGAGGTGCCGGTCGAGTCGGCGACGGTAGCGGCGGATGGGCGGAGCGTGTTTCTGCGCGTGCGCGGTCTGCGGCCGGTGATGCAGATGAAGATTTCCTACGACCTGGAGGGCGCGGACGGCAAGCCGCTGCGTGGGGCGATCTACAACACGATCCACAAACTGGCGCCGGCCGAGAAGCGCTGAGAGGGGGGGACGTGACAGGCAGGACCATCGTGGGCGCGATCCTCGCGAGTGGGCTCGCCGTACTCGCCCTGGCTGCGGCCCCGCTGCCGTTGCCCGAGGGCTCGACGCTGAACTTTCGCCGGGAGGTCGCCCGCGAGGTGGCGTTGCCCCCGCCGTTCGGGCCGGAGGGCAGGCGCAAAGAGCTCCCCTGTTTCGACGCCGCCTCGATGGCCCGCTACAAGTCCGGTCCGGAAACGCGCTTCAGCGCCGCCGTGCGCAAGGCCCAGCTCGCCCTCTGGGCCACCTCGACGGCGAAGGCCCCCGCCGACCTGGCGGGCGACGTCGATGCGCTGCGCGCCAGATGGAGGATCGCCCCTTCGGCGCTCAGGCGAGCCTACGCCGTGCCCGGGGGCGGGCGAGCGGGCGAGGTGCGCTTTCAGGCGCGCTTGCTGGAGGACAACAAGGGCATCGGCCGGATGATCTGGCAACTGACCGAGTTGCTGGACGAACTGAAGGGCCTCGAAGCGATGCGCCCCTCCCACCCGCCGCGCTGGCAAGCGAACTACGACCTCGCCCGCGCTTGCGTGCAGTCCCAGCTCGTCGTGCTGGAGCACCAGCAGGCTGGCCTCGGCACGATGCGCAAGGAGCTCCCGCTCCTGAACCAGGCCATGCACGTGGGCTGGCGCCTGGTGCCCGGGCCGATCACCATTCCGCGCAACAAGGAGGTCAAGGAGCTCCTGAACACCTCGCGGGCCCTGTTCGAGCGCGTCATCAAGGAACACGCCGGCACCGTGTGGGCCGAGCAGGCCCAGCGCGCCAAGGAGGCGCAACTGGGCCTGGAGTGGGAGGCCGTGCCCGGAGGCCGGGTGATGTAGGGGGTGTTTCCCTCGCCCCCAATCCCCTCTCCCAAGGAGGGAGATGGGAAGCCAGAAGGGGAAGCGCGACTGTTTTTTCCAGACCCCCACAGCCACTCTCCCCCTCTCCCCGTGTACTCGGGGGAGAGGGGAGGACTTCGGGATAGACTCTGACGCGAGCGGCCGCTGCCGGAGCGTAATCGGCAGCAGCGTGCGGCGATCTTCCGAGCGTTCGCAGGGGCGGTCGAACCGACCACAACACAGCGATTCGCGTCACTGCCCCAGCGCGTGACGGACGGCCGCGAGCAGGTCGAGTAGTTTGAACGGCTTCTGCACGAACCCGGTGATCTCCAGGCCCGCGGACTGGAGGGTCACCTCCTGCATGCTGAAACCGCTCATGAGGACGATCGGGAGGCCCGGCCGCAAGCCCCGCAACGCCCGCGAGGCCTCGAGCCCTCCCATCCTCGGCATGGTCAGGTCCAGAACGACCGCGCCCACGCTCTCCTGGTGCTCGCGGAACACCCGGACGCCTTCCTGTCCGTCCCCGGCGACCAGCACCGCGAGGCCCGCCTTTGCCAAAATGCGGCCCGCGACGTCGCGAATGGCCTCCTCGTCGTCGATCACCAGGATCGTGCCGGTCCCCCGCCAGCCCTCCGGCCGTCGGGGCGCGACCGGCGCCGCCGCGGGCTTGGTCGAGCAGGGCAGGACGAGGCGGAACGTCGTCCCCCTGCCGGGCTCGCTGCGAACCTGGAGGGCGCCGCGATGCCCGCGGACGACTCCCTGGACGACGGCCAGCCCCAGCCCCCGGCCGGTAAACTTCGTGGTGAAGAAGGGGTCGAACATTTTGTCGATCACGTCCGCGGTCATCCCGCACCCCGAGTCCTCCACTTCCAGGAAAACGGCCGGCCCCTTCGCCGGCCCTGCGTTCGGGTGCGAGGGCCGCGGCGCCTCGTCGTCGGCCCGAATGGGCCCGGTCCGCACGGTGACGGTCCCGCCCCTCTCCGCGACGGCCTCGGAGGCGTTCGCGACCAGGTTGATGACGACTTGTCGAAGTTGCGTGGCGTCTCCCTCCACGGCGGGGAGCGCCGGGGCCAGGTCGTACCCGAGTTTGGTGTTGGTCGAGACCGCCGATCCGAGCAACCCGGCCATCTCGCGGACGAGGGCGGACAGGTCGATCGGCTGGATGACGAACCGACCCTTGCCCGCGTAAGCCAGGATCTGATGCACGAGGTCGGCGGCCCGGCGGGCGTTCTTCCCGACTTCCGCCAGCATGGGGGCGGCGGGGGAGCCTTCCGGCAAACAGTTGGACGCGAGCTCGGCGAAGCCGATGACCGGCGTCAGCATGTTGTTCAGGTCGTGGGCGATCCCCCCCGCCAGCACGCCCAGGCTCTCCAGCTTTTGGGCCTGGAACATCTGGGCCTCCAACTCGCGCCTGTCCTGCTCGCCCCGCTGGATTGTCTCGATGAGTTCGTGCTGCCGGACGGACGAGACCACCAGCGCCTCGTTCATCGCCGTCGCCTGCCGGCGGAAGACCTCGGCCTTCGTCGCGTCCGTCACCTGGACCATGACCCCGGCCGGGCGCTCGTCTGCCCCGAGGATCGCCCACAGCGCGTACGACCAGTAAGTGGGTGGCGCCTGGCGATGTTCCTGCTCCGCCAAGTTCTCCGGCATGCCCGTTCGGAAGACGCGGTCGAGCAGGGCCAGGCACCCGTTCCCCGCGCCCTCCGGCACGGCCTCGGCGAACGGGAGGCCGAGCAGTTCGCCCGCCGTCTTCCCGGCCAGGCGGGCGAAAGCCGGGTTGAGGTAGCGGACGACGTGCGTCGCCCCCTCGACTGCGACCATCGGCTGGGGCGACCGCTCGGCGAAGGACCGGCACAGGCGAGGCAGGTCGAACGAGCCCGTCCCCGCACCCAGCGCGGCTTCCGTACTCATGACTCACTCCCGCGTACTGGCCCCAATCCCGCCCTCGCGCTCCCCGGGCCACGGTAGCCCGTGAGGCAGCCGTCCCACCGAGGCGCTCCGTCGTGCCGGGGTCAGGGCGATTCGATCGGCAGCTCGGCGATCATTCGCGCGAGGGCGTCCACGTCCACCGGCTTGACCAGGTGCCGGTCGAACCCGGCGTCGTGCGTCCGCTGCCGGTCGTCGTCGGTCCCCCAGCCGGTCAGGGCCACGAGGAACGGCCCGCGCCCCCACGGCTCCGCCCGGATGCGGCGGGCGGCCTCGTACCCGTTTAACCGCGGCATCCCGAGGTCCATCAGGACCAAGTCCGGCCGGAGCTCCGCCGCCGCCAGCACCCCCGCCTCCCCGTCGTGGGCCCTGCGTACCTCGTGCCCCATGAGTTCCAGCATCATCCCGAGCGACTCCGCCGCGTCCCGGTTGTCGTCCACCACGAGGATGCGGCGGCGCGGCCCGCGCGGCTGCTCGGCCGCGACGGGCGGCCCCGCGGCGGGCGAGTCGATGGCCGTCGGCAGGCGGACGACGAACTCGCTGCCCTTCCCGAGGCCGTCGCTGTGGGCCTCGACCCGCCCGCCGTGCAGCGCGACGAACTCCTTGACCAGCGACAACCCGATGCCCAATCCGCCCTGGGCCCGCTGCCACGACGTGTCCACCTGGACGAAGGCCTCGAAGACGTGGGACAGGGCGGCGAAGGGGATGCCGATCCCGGCGTCCCGGACGCTCACCACGACCTCGCCCCCGTCCCGCCCGACGGATAGCCGGACGTGCCCGCCCGGCTCGCTGTACTTGGCGGCGTTGTTCAGCAGGTTCAGGAAGACCTGGGCGAGCCGGGTCGGGTCGGCGTCCAGCAGGACCGGGCCCGGCGGCAGCGCGAGAGTTAGCTCGTGGCCCCCGCGGTCGATCAGCGGCCGGCTCGCCTCCACGGCGTCCCGCAGCACCGCCGCGAGGTCCACGCGCTCCTTGTGGAGCTCCAGTTTGCCCGTCGTGATCCGGCTGACGTCGAGCAGGTCGTCCACCAGCCGCACGATCTGCTTCAACTGCCGCTCCATGATGCCCCGCGAGCTCTCCGCCAAGGCCGCGTCGTCCCCAGCCAGTCCGAGGAGGTGTAGCCCGTTACTCAGCGACGCGAGGGGGTTGCGGAGCTCGTGGCTCACGACGGCGAGGAAGCGGTCTCTAGCCTGAACGGCGGCCTGCCGCCGCGCGCTGAGCGACTCCTCCGCTTCCGCGAGCTTGTGCTGGCGGACGGACGAAATCATCATCGCCTCGTTCATCGCCGTCGCCTGCGAGCGGAAGGTCGCGGCCTCCGTCGCGTCCGTCACCTGGACCATGACCCCCGCCGGCCGCTCGTCCGCCCCCAGGATCGCCCACATCGCGTACGACCAATAAACGGGGGCCGGTTGCGACTGGAGGTGTTCCTGCTCGGTCAGGTTCTCGGGCGTTCCGGTGCGGAAGACGCGGTCGAGCAGCGCCGCGCACCCGTTCCCCGCTCCTTCCGAGATGGCCTCGGTGAACGGAAGGCCGATCAGCTCGCCGGGCGACTTCCCGGCGAGACGGGCGAACGCGGGGTTCAGGTAGCGCACGACGTGCGTTGCCCCCTCGACGGCGAACATCGGCTCGGGCGACCGCTCGGAGAAGTAGCGGCACAGGCGGGGCAGGTCGAACGGGCCCGTCCCCACGGCCGGCAACGCTTCCTTACTCATGAGGCACCCCTACCCTTTGTGGCCTGCCGTGCCGGGGGCCAGCGGTTCGGGGACCCCCGTGAGCAGGCCGTGATAGCCCGTAATGCGCGCGCCGACTCGTAGCCCCTTCGACGTGATCTCGTACTCGCGGACGTCCTTGCTGTGATCGCCGCCCCGCATC
This sequence comes from Gemmatales bacterium, assembly GCA_038239195.1. Taxonomy (GTDB): domain Bacteria; phylum Planctomycetota; class Planctomycetia; order Gemmatales; family Gemmataceae; genus JBBSEZ01. The sequence continues at coordinate 3,691 of JBBSEZ010000006.1, read as the reverse complement.
TTGACGACCACCAGCACCTTGCGGAGCTGGCTGTCGATCTCCACGTACCGCAGGCGGATGATGTCGTCGCTCAGGAACGAGATGGAGTATTGGCTCAACGGGAACTCGGTGAAGGTCTCGATCACCTCGACGGTGCTCACGATCGTGACGCCGGTCCGCGTCAGCGCCCCGATCATCCGGTAGAGCGACTCGCGGAAGTCGGCGCGAAAGCCGGGGGCCAGGGCCATCTCGAACCCCGCCATGGAATCGATCACCACTCGCTTCGCGCCCGTCCGCTCCACCGCATCGAGGAGCTCGCGCATGGCCTCATCGACCGAAAGGTCGAGGGGGCGCAGGTAGATGATGCTGAGCGTGCCGTCGTTCTGGGGCGCCTCGAAGTCCATGCCGAGGTTGGCGGCCCGTCCCGCGTACTCCTCCGGCCGCTCCTCGAAAATGGCGACGATCCCCGGCTCCCCGAGGCGGAGGCCCTCGGCGATGAACTGGGTCGCGATGACCGATTTGCCCGTCCCGGACGGGCCCGCCACCAGCAGGCTGTCGCCCTCGGGCACCCCGCCGCCGAGCATCGCGTCGAGCTCGGCGACCCCGAACGAGAGCCGCCGCCGGTCGCGCGCCTTCTTCGTCCGCCCGGTGAGGCCGAACGTGCGCGGGAAGGCCTGCACCCCCGCAGCGGTGATGCGGAACGTGTGCAGGCCCGGGACCGAGACCTGCCCCCGGAGCTTCATGACCTGGAGCTTCCGCACGATCGAGTTCCGCTCGACCTGCTGGTACAGCCAGAAGAGCCCATCGGACACCGTGAAGACGGGGTTGTCGCGGACCTCCCCTTCGGTGTACTCCCCGATCAGGAAGGTGGTCGCCTGCCAGCTCGTCAGGTGGAGGGCCAGCCGCTGGATGAAGCCCTGGAGCTCCGCCTCGCCCGTCCCTCCCGCGGCCTTCCGCACCACCGTCCGGAACGAGTCCACCACGACGACGCCGGGGCTGAAGGCCTCGACCTCCTTGACGATCTCCCCCAGGACCGCTTCCAGGTCCTTCTCCAGCGCCACGTGGCTGAGGTTGATGAACCGGACGGCGGAGCCCATCTTGGCCGGGTCGAAGAACTGGAACTGCTGCTGGTAGCGGAGCATTTTGATGGCCGGCTCGCCCAGCACGGTGAAGTACAGGACCGGCCGGTCCGGGGTGGCGTTGGCGAACGCGATCTGATGGGCGAGCGTGGTCTTTCCGCCGCCCGGGGCCCCGGCGAGGATGTTGAACGAGTACTCGGGCAGGCCACCGCCCAAAATCTCGTCGAGCCCCGGCACCCCGGTCGGCAGCTTCCGAATCGTCACCCGGTGTTCCGCGCTCATGGTCGTCCCTCGGCTCTCTGGGCTGTTTCGTCCGCAGGCACGTCGGGCCACGCGTCGCGCACGAGGCGCAGCGTCAAGGGCTCGCCGATAAACGTCACCAGGAGACCGAGCAGTTGGCCCACGATCGCGACTCCCGCCTCACCGTCCGGGGCCCCGTCTCGTGGACGCCTCGCCGCGTCGAATCCTTCCAACGACCCGTCCGCCCGGACTTGCACCGAGTCGAGCCAGGGCACTTCCGCCGTCGCAAGCGCCAGGGACCTTCCCATGAGGGACCGAAAGCCCGCCACTCCCACTAACTTCGCGAGCGGCACCCGCAACTTTTCACAGACCTGCATGGCCTCGCCGCCCCGCCCGTCGGACGAGTCGCGCGCCGCCTCCAGGGCGAGCACCCGCCGAGCCAGGTCCTGAATCGCCGGGGTGGCCGCGTTCATCGAGCGCATCTCTTGAGTCGGATCGGGGCCGTACCATCCGATCTTCTCTGTCGATTTCCGGCCGGGGGCCGTCATGGCCCACTCTTTCCGGCTCCCGGGCGAGCATTGCGCCGGGAGGCTCGATCTGCTGCCGAGCAACCGCCGGCCAGAGAACCAGGCCCTGCCCGTAGGGCTGCCGAACGATTTCGCCACCCTTAATGATAGCGAGCTCGCCCCGGCGCAGCCGGTCAATTTGGACGAAACGCGCCAAACGGAAGGAGAGGGCCACTGCTTCAGGCCGTACGCCGAGGGGTAGGTCGTGCGGGCGTGCGACCCGACGTCGGCGGTGCGGAAGGTCGCCAACCACCTGCGGCAGGGGCACGCGGAACGGGCGGCCAAGGCGCTGCTGGAGCGCGGCTACCCGACGTCGGCGAAAGTGGGGCGGCGGCCGCTCATCGGCTGAGAGCCTGTCCCGAAAGCCCCTCTCCCCTGTACGCGGGGGGATTGGGGGCGAGGGAGAAGCTGCCGGTGAGGGAATTGCCACGCCCTCATCTCAGCAACAGCGCCGCGACGATGACCCCGACCATGCCGACCAGCACCGGCAGCGCCGTGCGCTTCACCAGCGGCACCGGGTCGGTGCCGGTGAGCTTGGCCCCCATGACCACCACCGCCGCGACTGGGGACATGGTGCGCCCCGCGGCGGCCGCCAGCGACACCACCGCCCCCACCTGAAACGGCTCCTCCCCGACCGCGACGGCGGGCTCGAGGAAGAAGCGGAACAGCGTCTGCGTCGTGGCCATGCCCGAGCCGCAGCACCAGGCGAACAGCAGCGGCACCACCGCCGCGGCGGGCAGCAGCAGGGACGGCGCCGCGATGATCGCCTCGCCCAGATACGCCGCCAGGCCGCTCTCCTTGACGCCGTCGCCGAAGCAGTTGGCGACGACGATGACCGAGATGACGTTCGTCACCGCGTAGCCGACTCCCGCGAAAAACTCCTTCGCCGTGTCGCCCATCTTGTGCCGGTCGGTCAGCGCCGCCACCAGGACGCCGATCAGCATCGCCGCACCGATCAGCCGGCTGTCGTACGAGCCCGTCGAGCGGGCAGGCACCAGCCAGTCGTGCGGCACGGTGAAGGCGCGGAAGCGCTCCGGTAAGGCCGTCAGGAACAGCAGCGTCACGGGCACCAGCGGGACCAGGGCCTTCAGCAGGTTGACGCGAAACTCCGGCTCGTTCTCCTCCGGCTCGAAAAAGACGTGGCCCCGGTCGGCGCGGGCGCAGAGGAGCCAGAACAGGGGCACGGCCAGCAGCAGGTGGACGAGCAGAAGCGGCCAGGCGTGCAGGACGCACTCGGCGGAGGAAGCCGGCCCCTCGCCGAGTGCGAGGGCGCGCTCGTTGATGGCCTCGGTGACGGTGCGAAACTCGACGGCGGCGGGGTTGAGCAGTTCGCCGCCGATCGACGCGCCCAGCACCAGGGCCGCCCCCGTGGTCACCGCCGAGACGCGCGCCGCCCGCAACAGGGGCACCAGCACGGCGCCCACGACGGCGAGCGTGCTGGTCTGGCTGACGATCGGCACGTTGACCAGCACGCCGACGAGCACCGTGCCGGGGACGAGCAGGAAGCGCACCCGCCGGATGGGGCGGGCGAGGAGGTGGACGAGGTGCTGGTCGCAGCCGGTGTGGCGCAGGACGTAGGCGAAGCCCATGCAGCAGCCGAGCGGCAAGAGGAATTGCTCGCGCGTCAGGTAGTGGAAGAAGGTCTGCAAGATGACGAGCGGCTTGCCCGCCACCGCCCCCAGGGCGAGGGCGCCCAGCGCCAGCACCAGCCGAACCTCGACGCGACGAAGGATGGCGTAGACCGTCAGGGCGATTACGAGCAAGCTGGCGATGGCGGTCATGCGTCCCTCGTGGGGCAGGCTTTCCAGCCTGTCTTCTTTCGACAGG
>JBBSEZ010000005.1:0-64874 GCA_038239195.1 Gemmatales bacterium | reverse complement strand
GCGGCGCGCCCCGGAGGCTCGCCGCTGGCGGCTTGGCGTTCCGCCCCCCGAGAATTCTCTCGCCGCGACGATCCCGCACCGATGTAATGTCGAGAACGACCGTCCGCCGTCTCGATCGAGAAACCTTCATGTCCCACCTCCAAAGGCGCCTTTCGCTCTGCTCCCTCCTCCTGGCCCTGACGTTGCGAGCGTCGAGCCGGGCCAGCGCCCAGAAGGAGCTCCCCCCTCTCGCCGCGCACACCGGCTGGGTGGGTGGCGTCGCCTTCGGGCCAGGCGAGAAGCCTCTCCTGGCGACGGCCAGCGCCGACAAGACCGCCATCCTCTGGGAGCTCCCGGCCCGCAAGGCCCGCGCCACGCTCCGGGGGCACACCGACGTCGTCTGTGCCGTGGCGTTTGCGCCTGCGGGCCGCCACCTGGCCACGGGGAGCTTCGACGGCACGGCAAGGTTGTGGGACGGCCCCACCGGGAAGACCGTCCACGTCCTGCGCGGCCATCGAGGCGCGGTGACGACCGTCGCGTTCGGCCCCGCCGGCAAGGTGCTGGCGACGGGTGGGGTCGATGGCACGATACGCCTCTGGGAAGCGAGCTCGGGCAAGGAAAAGGCCAGCTTGACCGGGCACCGGAGCTGGGTCAACGGCGTGACGTTCTCGACGGACGGCAAACGGCTCGCCAGCGCCAGTTCCGACGGCACCGTGAAGCTCTGGGACGTGGATCGGCGCAAGGTGAGCGCCACCCTGCCGGGGAAGGACGGCGAGGTGCGCTGCGTCGCCCTCTCGCCCGACGGCAAGACGGTGGCGGCGGGGCTGCGCTACGGGAGCGTTCGGGCGTGGGCCGTCGAGACGGGCAAGGAGCGGGCCGCGTTCAAGGCCCACGACGGCGACGTCTGGGCGATGACGTTCGCCCCCGACGGCAAGACGTTGCTCACCGGCGGAGGCGACTGGAATCGGCCCGGCAAGGTGCGCCTGTGGAACGCAACGACCTGGAAGGCGCTGGCCACCCTCGAACACACGGGCGAGGTGCTCGCTGTCGCCGTGTCGCCCGACGGCAAGCTTGTCGCCGCGGGGAGCTGGGACAAAACGGTGAAGGTGTGGGAGGCGAGCAAGTTGCTCGGGCGCTGATCACGCGGCCGCGCGCCCTTCCTTGCCCTTGCTCCCGTGCGCCAGCGGATGGAGCAACGTGGTGTCCCCTGCCCCCAGGCCCTCGCACAGCCGCAGCAGTTCGCAGTTGATCTCTTCTTTCAGGTCTTTCTCGCTGCCGCCACTCGCGTCGGTCAGATAGAGGTCTACGGTGACTTCCACGCCCTGCTCCGTCAGGCGGTTGACGCTGACTTCTACCTTGTCCGACTTCACCTTGGGATGGTCCATCAGCCAGGCGCGGATGCGGTCGCGGAGGACCAGGATCTGTTCCGGCCTCGTGTCGTAGTTGATGAGCAGCGACGCCTTGCAGCGGCTGAAGGCCTTGGTCGTCAGGTTGTCGATCGGCGCCGAGGCGATGGTGGAGTTGGGGATGGTCAGCAGCGAGCCGTCGGCCGTGCGCAGCCGGGTCGCCCGAAAGCCGACTTGCTCGACCACGCCCTCCACGCCGGCGACCGCGATCTTGTCGCCGATCTTGAACGACCGCTCGCCGATCAGCAGCAGGGTGCTGAGGAAGCTCTTCAAGGTGTCCTGGGCGGCCAGCGAGGCGGCCAGGCCGGCCACGCCGAGCCCGGTGAGGAACCGACTCAGCGAATCGCCGTGGCCCACCTGATAGACCACGTACACGGCGAGGATCAGCAAGATGATTGCCTTGAGCGAGCGCATTGACGCCGGCACCACCATGTCGCTCAGGCAGCGGTGCGGGCGGATCAGCTCGCTGTTGGTGTAGACCGCCGTGGCCAGATCGACGAGTTGCAGGCCGAGCCAGCCGATCAGCCCGGCCATGCCGAAGGTCTTGAATGGCGCCAGCGCATCGACGTAGCGCACGGGCAGGTCGAGCAGCGCGAGCGCATGGAACAGCAGCCACCAGGCCATCACCCACGTCAGCGGCCGCAGCTTGGCGGCGACGAACGTCTCGGTGAGCACGCTTCCGCTCTTGCGCAGGACCAGGGCGAACAGGCGATGGACCTGGGCGAGCAAGAGGCGGGAGACGAGCGCGCTCATCAGCAACGCCACGATCAGGCCGAGCCACTGATAGAGTTGGAGGCCCCAGAAGCCGGGGCGGAGGGCGGCCGGGACGAGAAACCGCACCCAGAGGCCCGGCGCGCGCGCGAAGGTGGGCGCGGGCAACGCGCCCTCGACGCTGGCCTCGTTGACGGGCAGGTGGAGGACGGCGCGGAACATCGGCTCGATGAGGACGACCGTCTCGGGGGTGAATCGCCAGCAGCCCTTGCGCGGCCCATCGCCCTCGCGGGCGATGACGATCCGGCCCAGCTCGCCCCGGTAGAAGACGTAGCGCGGGCCGTCGGGGGCGTCGGGCACTTCCTGCACGTAGACCCGGCCGATGCGGTCGATGATGAACTTGAGCTTGTAAGCCAGCACGGCGCCGACCTCGTTGCGCGTCCCCGGCCGAAAGGCAACCAGATCGAGGCAGTCGGCGGCGCGGTCGTAGTCGCCGCTGCTCATGCAGGTCAAGAAAGTGCTCATGGCGTCGCGCGCGCTGTCGAGGTGCGAGGCCCGGTCGTGCTCGGCCTTGTCGCGGGCGGCCAGCTTCTCGAAGAACGCCGGCGCCTGCCCGACGGTGTTCTGACTGAAGCGCCAGCACCCGTCGCGCTGCCGAACGATCTCGACGCGCACCCCCTGCCTCTCGCCGAGGACCTGCGGGGGAGCGTTCCAGTCGTCGGGGAGGGCGGAGAGCTCGACGCGAACCTTGCGCAGCACGGCCTCGAGCTTGCTGGCGAGCTTGGTGCCCTGGGCCCGGTGGTCGGCCTGGGGGATGCCCTGGAGATCGAGGAACGGCAATGCCTCCACGAGCCGGGAGTCCTTCGTCTCGGCCGCGTCCATGACGCGGAAGAACCCCTGGAGCAAAGCGCGCGGCGAGGCGAGGTGCGGCGGGACGTTCGCCGGGGCCCGCTTGCTCAGCGTGGGGCAATCGCCCTCCAGGGCGGGGAGGGCCACGCCGAGGCGCACGTAGCGCGGGTCGGCGGGCTGGTCCTTGACCTTGTCGTACATCGCCTGGATGTTCCGCACGGTCTTGCGGCTGAACAGCCAGGCGTCCTTGCCGTCGGCCAGGCGGACGCGCTCGACGACGATGCGGCCGGCCTTGTCGGCGTGCCAGGTGAAGGGGGGGCCGCTGGGATGATTGGGCACTTCCTGCATGAACAGCCAGCCGCGGCGCTGCAGGACGAACGCCAGTTGGCGGGCCAGAAGCGGGCCCTTGTCGCCGCGCTCCTGCTGATCGAGGGCGCCGAGGTCGAGACTGTTGGCGGCGGAGTAGAAGTCTCGGGCCATCGTGTCCATCAGGAACCGGCGCATGGCAGAGCTGGGGTCGGTGTACTGTTCCTTGAGCGCGGCCCGCTCCGTTTGCATGTCGCGGAAGCGGCTCAGGGCCGCCCGGGTCATCGCCGGGATGCGCTCGACCGTGGCGCGGTCGAAGCGCCACAGCCCGTCGGCGCCGCGGGCAAGGGAGACCTTGAAGCCCTTCTCCTCGAGGATCGTCACCGAGGCGGCGGTGGTTTTCTCCGGTACGCCGAGGAGGGGAACGCAGAGGGTGCGCAGGATCTGCTCGAGGTCGATGGCCAGGCGGGCCGCCTCGGCCGGGTTGGCCGCCTGCGCGGGATCGAGGTCGAGGCAGGCGATCGCCTCGTCGATGAGCTTTGGCTGGAAGTCGTAGGCGACGGTCGCGAAGTAGAGCGCCTTGACCGCGTCGCGCGGGGACGCGAGAAACTCGCTCGGCGCGCGCACCGCGATGGCCGGCGCGGTAGGTGGACAGGGCTGGGCGGCGAGGGCCGCTGCGGCACCGACGAAGGCGCCGAGAACCAGGAACTGTTTCGTCACCCGCATCCAGAAGAGAGTCGCGCTCACGAGGGGGGCCTCCTTTGTCCAGGACGCTCCCCAATATCCGCAACGGGGCCCTTGGGGCAATGCCAGAATGGCCGGCGCACCAACTCCTCTCTTGCTCCTGTCCGACGGTTCAGGGAGAATGAAGCAAGCGAGAAACAGTAACCTGCCGAGGGTTGCAGGTCCGGAGGCGTGTCATGCCGTTGGTACTCTGTGAAGTTCGTCCCGGGGTTGGCAAGGTGGACGTCTCGGTAGCCGTGCGGGACACGGAGAACGTTCCGACCTTTCTCCAGATCGATAGCGACTTTGTGACTCACCGGCAGGGGAAGTCCTTTCTTCCGATTGGTGTGGTCTACCGGGACAAGGAGAAAGGCAGCGCGCTCATCGAGTTTCCTGTAGAAGCGGACTCGGGGGCGCATCGGATCTGGGTGCCGCTCACTTCTCTGTTGGAGCCGAACGGAGTTTCCGCATGATCCCCTCGGATCGGGAGATCAAGCTGGCGTTGCGGCGCGACCTCCTTCGCATCACCCCCCTTCCTTCCGACAAGGCCATCTCCTCCACTTCGGTCGATCTCACGCTGCACGAGGAAATCTCCTTCTGGCTCCCTCAGCCCCAGGAGCTGGCCGAGCCTGTCGTGGTCTACCCCGCTCGCTCAACGTTCGATGTTGTCCCGCTGCTGCGCGAGCACGGCACCACACCCAGGAGGCAACCGCCGTCAGGTCCGAGCCCGTATCAAGCAGGCCCCGCGCTTCCGACCGGCGTCACGACTGGCTGCCCTACCGCCCCCAAGGCAACCATTGCCCGATCGGTCAGCCCACCCACACCAGCACCACCAGGCCGGCGCCGGTTACAGGAAACGTGAGTTGGGCCATGGATAGTTGATCCCCCGAATGCGCAGGTAGGGCTCGTCTGCTCGAATCGGATGCACGAAGAATGGCTGGAGGAGAGATCGCTTCAAGCCTGTTTCTGTCGCCTCCTCGGAGGAACCGTAAACGCCGATGATCTCCTCTCCCTTGATGAGCACGTGCCGGCCTTCTAGCCCTTCCGCAAGCCAGCGCCCCACTTCGCGCCGATAGGTGTTCCATTCCTCCGCGAGCGGCTCCCCGGGCTTTGCCTCCGGGAGCTCGGTGTAGTGGACGCCCCGGGACGGCTCGCAGGGCGCCAGAGGCTCGACGCGGCCCTGTGCGATGGGCTCGCGATGGATCGGCTCGACCAGGGAGCCATCTCGTTCCTTCTGCCCCCGCTCGCGCTCCAGGGCTTCGCGGCACGTGGCCTCGACCAACTCGCGTCCGTTCTCGCTCATAGGGCCCCCTCCTTTCCGACGAAGTATACCCGAGCGGCGGCCCAAGGGCAGCGCGGATTGCCTTCGAGTCGCGGCCGGTCAGAGTTGTTTGACGGCGAGGCCCGCCCAGTTATACTCGAAGTCCCGTCGCCCCCCCGCTCGATCCCTCACGCGAGCCGATCATGCGAAGCGCACCGCTGCTTGTCCTGGCCGCCGTCCTCTCGGCCGCCCTGCCCGACCGCGCGATGGCCGACGAGCCGACCCCCATCCTCGAGAAAGCCATCGAGGCCCACGGCGGCAACGCAACGCTCGCCCGGGCCCACGCCTTCCAGGCGAAGGGCAAAGGCACCATCCACCTGGGCGGCGCCTCCTCCCCTTGCGCTCTGGAGATCGTCTCGCAATTCCCCCACCAGTATCGGCTGACGGGCGAATTCGCGGCCGCCGGCCACGTGGTCTCGGCCGTTCAGGCGCTCGACGGCGACACGGGCTGGGCATTCGCGAACGGCAAGACCCAGGCGCTCGATGGCAAGGCGCTCGACGAACTGAAGGCCCAGCTCCACGTGCAGCGGTTGCGCCGGTTGACGCCGCTGCGGAACGACAAAACGCTGCGCGTCTCGGCGCTCCCGGAGGCGCGCGTCCACGGCCGGCCCGCTCTCGGCGTCGAGGTGACCTGCAAGGGCCAGGGCGACGTCCGCCTCTACTTCGACAAGGGCACGGCGCTGCTGGCCAAGGTCGAACGACCGGCGTTCGACGATACGGCCAAGAAAGAGGTTCGCCAGGAGGAGCTCTTCAGCGACTTCAAGGACGTCGGCGGTATCCAACCCCCGATGAGGCAGGTTTGGCGCCGGGGAGGGAAGAAGGTGCTGGACGTGACCTTCACCGAGGCCCACTACCCGGCCCGGATCGCCGTGCGCGCATTCGCGCCGCCGGACGCGGTCGAGTCCGCCCTGGGGGCGGACCGCGATCTGTTCGCGCACGTGCCCGAGGTCGTCTATGGCCGCAAGGCCGGCATGGCCTTGACCCTCGACGTGTTCGCGCCGAAGAAGGGCGCCAACGGGGCGGCCATCGTCGTCGTGAGCGGCGGGTGGGTCTCGGACCGCGAGTCGCTCGCCCCCTTCTCCGCGCCATTCGTCCGCACGCTCGTGAAGCGCGGCTACACCGTCTTCGCGGTCTGCCACGGGAGCCAGCCGAAATACACGATCCCCGAGGCCATCGCCGACGTCGATCGGACGGTGCGCTTCATCCGCAGCCACGCCCGCGACTACTCCATCTCCCCCGACCGGATCGGCATCACGGGAGGCTCTGCGGGCGGGCACCTGTCGCTCATGCAGGGGACCGCCGGCGGCCCGGGCGACAAGAAGGGCAAGGGGCCCGTGGAACGCGCGTCGAGCCGGGTGCAGGCCGTGGCCTGCTTCTTTCCGCCCACCGACTTTCTGAACTACGGCGCCAAGGGCCAGAGCGCGTTCGGCCCCGGCGGCGCCCTGGCCGTGCTGCGGACGGCGGTGGACGTTCGCGAGCTCGACCCGAAGACCCGGATGCAGGAGCGGATCGACGCGAAGAAAGCGCGGGAGCTGCTCCGGAAGTAATCCCCGATCGCCCACGTGACGGCGAGCTCGGCGCCGACCTTGATCGTCCACGGCGACGCCGACGTCCTGGTGCCGCTCCAGCAGGCCGAGGCGTTCGTGGCCAGGCTCGAAGAAGCGGGCGTCGCCGCCAAGCTCGTCGTCAAGAAGGGCGCCGGTCACGGTTGGGCCGGCCTGGACAAGGACGTGGCCCTGTTCGCGGATTGGTTCGACAAGCACCTGAGGAAGAAGTGAGGCGAGTCATGAATGCTCATCCCCTCCGCACGTGGCTGGCGTGTTTCGTCCTGGTCGCGTTCGGCGAGGCGGTTTGCCTTGCCGAGCCCCCGAAGGCGGGGGTGCCGGACGTTCTGGTGGGACAGCCGGTGGCGCGCGTGGTGACCGACTACCAGGTCTTCACCGGCCGTACGGAGCCGATCTCCCGCGTCGAGGTTCGGGCCCGCGTCACAGGCTACCTCAAGAAGGTCGCCTTCAAGGAAGGAAACGCCGTCAAGCAAGGCGATGTGCTGTTCCAGATCGACGCCCGGCCTTACCGCGCCGAAGTGGACAAGGCCGAGGCCCACGTCGCCCTCGCCGAGGCACGCCGGAAGCGCGCCGACGCCGATCTCGCTCGCGCGAAGGCCCTCCTGGCCGCCCGGGCCATCAGCAAGGAAGAATTCGACAAAATACTCGCGGACGGTTTGGAGGCACAAATAGCCGTGAAGGTGGCCCAGGCCAACCTCGCCGCCGCCAAACTGACGCTGAGCTTCACGACGGTCCACGCCCCGATTGCCGGCCTCATCGGTCGCCGCCTCGTCGATCCGGGCAGCCTGGTGAAGGCCGACGACACCCTCCTCGCCACGCTCGTAAGCCAGGGGCCGACGTTCGCCTACTTCGACGTCGATGAGCGGACCGCCCTCCGACTGCGGAGGGCGGTCCGAGGTGTCAACGCCAAGGGCAAGGAGGCGGCCGGACTGGTGGTGACGATGGGCCTCGCCGATGAGAAGGGCTTTCCCCACGCAGGGAAAGTGGACTTCCTCGACAATCGCCTCGACCCGGAGAAAGGGACGCTGCGGATGCGGGCCGTCTTCCCCAACGCCGACGGGCTCCTCATGCCCGGCCTGTCCGTGCGCCTCCGCCTGCCAATCGGCGAGCCGCGCAAGGCCCTACTCGTGCCGGAGAACGCGATCGTGGTGGAGAAGGGCCTGCCGTCCCTGTTCGTCGTCAACGAGAAGAACGTGGTCGAGGTGCGGCGCGTGGTGTTGGGCCCCGGGCACGACGGATCGAGGGTGGTGAAGGAGGGCCTGAAAGCGGGGGAGTGGGTCGTCCTCGGCGGGCTGCAGCGGCTCCGGTCGGGAATGAGCGTCAAGCCGCGGAAGGAGCCCGCGCCCTCCAGGAAGGAGTAGGCGCCTCGGCTGGCCCTGGGCGTCAGTTGCTCTTGGTCTCGGCTGCCTTCTTCGGCTATAGCTCCCGCCCGGCGGCCGAGCCCTCGTTTTCCTTGGCCGCGTCCTCTGTTGGCCCGGTCAAGGAGAAGGCGCATGGCTCGTCGGTCTATCGGCCCTCGCCCGAGCACGGGGAGGTGGGCGGCACTGCTCCTGCTCGCGGGCGCGAGCGTTCTGGCCCCCGCCGGCGTCGCGGCGGCCGAGCCCGAGGTGCGAAATTTCACCGTCCTCGTCGATGGCAAGCCCGCCGGCGCCTATCGGATGACCATCACCCGCCAGGGCGATGGCTCGGTGGTCATGGCCGCCCAGTCCGACGTGCAGGTCAAGGTGCTTCTCGTTACCGCCTACAGCTATTCCTACCGCGGCCAGGAAGTCTGGAAGGACGGTCTGCTCCAGCGCTTCGAGTGCACCGGCAAGGAGAAGGGCAAGCCGTTCGCGGTCACCGCTCAGGCCGAGGCCGCCGGGCTGCGAGTGCGGGCGAACGGCGTGGAGCACACCACCCGGCCCGACCTCTGGACCACCAGTTGCTGGCAGCTCCCCGACGCCCGGTTCCGCAACCAGGCCATCCCCCTGATGGGCTGCGACAGCGGCAAGGACGTCGCCGGCCATCTCCAGTACGTCGGCGCCGAGAAGGTCGCCATCGCCGGGCGGGAACTGAACTGCGCGCATTACCGGGTGACGCAGGACGTGCCTCACGAGGTGTGGTACGACGATTCCGGCCGCCTGGTGCGCCACGAGTGGGTGTCGTCCGGCCACCGGACGCAGTTGCTGTTGAGCGCTCCGCCCCACTGACCGGGCCCGATGGCCGAAAGGATGGGTAGCCGCATGAAGAAGCTCGGGGCGAGCCTGCTGTTGCTGCTGCCCGCGCTGGCCGGCGCCGGCCACTTCGAGCAGGGCGTCGAGGCCCTGGACCGAAAGGACGACGACCGGGCCATCGCCTGCTTCACCGCCTGCATTCGCGAGGCCCCCAACGACGCCAACGCCTACTGCAACCGAGGGCTCGCCTGGGCCAACAAGAAGGACCACGGCCGTGCGATCGCCGACTACACCGCCGCCATAGGGCTGGGCCTGCGGATCGCCGTCGTCTTCAACAACCGGGGCCTCGCCTACTCCGACACGAAGGAGCACGAAAAGGCCCTCGCCGACTTCACCGAGGCCATCCGACTCGCGCCGAGGACGGCCCTGTTCTTCCTCAACCGGGGGAGCGCCTACGCCGACAAGGGCGAGCACGGCCGGGCCATCGCGGACTGCTCCGAGGCAATCCGCCTGGCCCCCATGGACGCCCATGCGTATTTCTGCCGCGGGAATGCCCACGCCGACAAGAGGGACTACAACCGGGCCCTCGCGGACTACACCGAGTCGATCCGGCTCGATCCAAAGGTGGCCCTCGTCTTCCACAACCGGGGCATCGTCCGCTCCATCCGGAGGGAGCACGGCAAGGCCCTGCGCGACTACGCCCAGGCGGTCCGGCTCGATCCGAACGACGCCTCGGCGTTGAACGAGTTTGCCTGGCTGCTGGCCACCTGTCCCGAGGACGCGCTGCGCGAGGGCCGGCAGTCGGTGGCGCACGCCGGCAGAGCGTGCGCGCTGTCGGGGTGGAAGGTCGCCCGCCACCTGTCCACGCTGGCCGCCGCGCACGCCGAGTGCGCCGACTTCGAGAACGCCATCAAGTGGGAGAGCGAGGCGATCCGGAATGGGCCCGGCAATCCGAAAGAGCTGGAGAAGGCCCGCGCGCGGTTGGGCCTCTACCAGGCGGGCAAGCCATTTCGAGAGGAATGACGCTCGGAGCACGCGCCGCGAAGACGCCGGGCCTTTCCCTGGTGGCGAGCCGCGCCCGCATCGGGTAGATTCAAGGGCAGATACCCTTGCGCCCGAAGGCGATTCATGCGGAAGCTATTTCGGTCGCTCCTGCCGGCCCTACTGTCGGTCGCCTTCGCGCCTGCGCCGCTCCCCAGGCCCGATGCCGGCAAGGAAGACCTGAAGGAACTACAGGGCACCTGGCTGCCGGTTGAGGAAGCGCGCGCCGGCCGGCCGCGGCGCGTCGCCGAGGACTGGCGGGTGGCGATCGCCGGCGACCGCATGACCTTCCTCCAAGGCGGGGTGGCGCGCGTGGTTTACGCCATCGCCCTCGACGCCGGCAAGAGGCCGAAGGCGATCGACATGCGCGCCGCGGGCGAGGGGACGTTCCGGGGCATCTATGCATTGAAGGGCGACACGCTCATCGTGTGTACCGGGACCGTCTCCGACCTGGACCGCCCGAAGGCCCTGGTCCCCACGGGGCCGCTTCAGCGCCGGGAGGTGTACCAGCGCGCGAAGCGCTGATGCCTGCCTGGAGGCCCCGACGTAGAATGGAGCCTCGCCCTCCCGACCGATCTCTCAGGCGACCGGCCAGGAACACGCATCCCTGTAGGACGGCTCTCCTGAGCCGTCCGGACGGCTCAGGAGAGCCGTCCTACAGCAAACCAGCTCCTGCCGCTCGCCTCAGGAACCACCCACCCCTGGGACCTCTGATGACACGCACGCGACTCGGTGTATATCTGCCGGCGCTCCTGCTCCCGGCGCTGCTGCTCGACGCCGGCCCCGCCCAGGGCCCGGACGCCGTCAAGGCGGGGCACGTCAAGTACGAGTACCGCATCCCGATGCGCGACGGCAAAAAACTGTTCACCGTCGTCTACGCCCCCCGGGACACGTCGCAGAAATGTCCCATCCTCTTGACCCGCACTCCCTACAGCGTTGGCCCCTACGGAGTTCATCGCCACCGCGACAACCTCGGCCCGTCCCCGCTCTTCGCCAAGGCGGGGTACGTGTTCGCCTACCAGGACGTGCGCGGCCGATGGATGTCGGAGGGGACGCACGTCAACATGCGGCCGCAACTCACCGGGAAGAAGGGCCCCACCGACGTCGACGAGTCTACCGACACCTACGACACCATCGACTGGCTCGTCAAGAACGTGCGCAACCACAACGGCAAGGTGGGCCTGTGGGGCATCTCCTACCCCGGCTTCTACACCGCGGCGGGGATGATCGACGCCCACCCCGCCCTCAAGGCCGCCTCCCCGCAGGCGCCCATCGTGGACTGGTTCGTCGGCGACGACTTCCACCACAACGGCGCCCTCTGGCTGCCGCACCTCTTCAACTTCATCGCCGACTTCGGCCGGCCGCGCCCCGAACCGACGAGAAAGGGCCGGCCGCGCTTCGAGCACGACACGCCCGACGGCTACGACTTCTTTTTGCGAATGGGCCCGCTCGCCAACGCCGACAAGAAGTATTTCAAGGGCGACGTGGCCTTCTGGAACGACGTGATGGCGCACGGCACCTACGACGAGTTCTGGAAGTCGCGCAACCTGCGCCCCCACCTGAAGAACGTCAAGCCCGCGGTCCTGACCGTCGGCGGCTGGTTCGACGCCGAGAACCTCTTCGGCGCCCTCGAGACGTTCCGCTGCGTCGAGGCCAACAGCCCGCGCGGCGCGAACCATCTCGTCATGGGCCCGTGGCACCACGGCGGATGGAATCGCGGAGACGGCGAGTCTCTGGGGCACGTCCGCTTCGACACCAAGACCGCCGTCTACTACCGCGAGCAAATCGAACTGCCTTTCTTCGAGGAGCACCTGCGCGGCAAGGGGGCCAACAAGCACCCCAAGGCGTGGGTGTTCGAGACGGGCACCAACCTGTGGCGCAAGCACGACGCCTGGCCGCCCAAGGGCGCGAAGCCAAAGGCCCTCTACTTCCGGGCCGACGGCCGCTTGTCGTCGAGCGCTCCGCCCGCCAAGGGCGAGGGCGCGCACGACCAATACGCGAGCGACCCGGCGAAGCCGGTCCCGTTCCAGGAGAAGATCGCCATCGGCATGTCGGCCGACTACGTGACCGCCGACCAGCGCTTCGCCGGCCGGCGCACCGACGTGCTGACCTACGCGGGGCCCGTGATCGAGGAGGACGTGACGGTTGCCGGGCCGATCGAGGTCGAACTGCACGTCTCGACGACGGGGACCGACTCCGACTGGGTGGTGAAGCTGATCGACGTCTACCCCGACGACCACCCCGACCCAAATCCCAACCCAACCGGGGTGCGCATGGGCGGCTATCAGCAGTTGGTGCGCGGCGACGTAATGCGCGGCAAGTTCCGCAACAGCTTCGAGAAGCCGGAGCCGTTCGTGCCGGGCAAGGTTACGCGCGTGAAGTTTCGGTTGCCGGACGTCTATCACACCTTCCGGCCGGGGCACAAGATGATGGTGCAGGTGCAGAGCAGCTGGTTCCCGCTGGTGGACCGCAACCCGCAGACGTTCGTGGACGTCTACGCGGCGAAGGAAGCGGACTTCAAGAAGGCGACGCAGCGCGTCTACCGCTCGCGGGAGATGGCGTCGAAGGTGACGGTGCTGGTGTTGCCGTGAACGCAAGCGAAGGCCATCCGGCCCTGAAGCCGAATGGCCTTCCTCGTTCCTTTCCACACCCCGTCTAGCGTCGCGGGCGCGGCAACGGGGTGCCCGCCCCCGCCTCGCCGTCGGCGAAGCCGATGGGCAAGGCCACCTGCGCCCGCCGGCCGTCGCGGAGCACCGTGGCCTCCACCCGGTCCCCGGGCTTGTGCTCCCGCAAGGCGCGCTCCACGTCGGACGAGCTGTGGACGGCGCGGTCGCCCACCTGGAGCACGACGTCGCCCTCCTTCAGGCCCGCCCGGTCCGCCAGCCCCCCCGCGGCCACGCGACCGATGACCACCTGCTCCTTGACCTCCAGCCCGCTCTCGACGTGGGCCGCCTTGCTGGGGGTGACGTTCCGCCTCACGACGGACTTCACGGTGTCGATGTTCAGCGCGAAGCCGATGTTCTGGGCGCCCTCGCGGAGGGCGATCACCAGGCCGATCCACTCGCCGTTGATGTTGAGCAGCGGGCCTCCCGAGTTGCCTGGGTTGACTGGCGCGCTGGTCTGCGTCAGGTTGGTCAGCGTCTCGCCCGACGGCATCGTGATCTGGCGCTCGAGGGCGCTGATGATCCCCGTCGAGATGCTGCGCACGTAGCCGTAGGGGTTGCCGACGGCGATGACCGACTCCCCTGCCATCAGGTTCCCGCCGGGCCCGAACGGCAGGGCGGTCAATGGCCTTTCCGACTTGACGCGCAGGATGGCCATGTCGAAGCGCGGCTCATCGACGTGGATGACGGCCTGGAGGACGGTCTTGTCGTACAGGTGGACCTCGATCTGGTCGGCGCCGGCGATGACGTGGTGGGCCGTCACCACGTAGCCGCGCTCATCGACGATGACGCCCGTGCCGAAGACCGGCTGCTTGCTGTAGTTGCCCGGCTTCGACACCTTGAGGACGACGATGCCCTTGTGCGTCTTCTGGACCGCCGTCACCACGGGGCTTTTCCGCCGGGCCTCCGCCTCGCGTGCCGTGGCCTCGGCCCGGGCCTGGGGGGTTTGCGCCGGGGCGGCGGCGTGGGAGCTGGCGCACAGCGCGGCGCAGGCGGTGAGAAGGGCGGTCGCTGTCGGGAGGACGGCTTTCATGCCTTCCTACTCCTGTGTAGGGGGAGGGGGGGTTGAGCCGCACGATCCTTGCGCGGCCCGATCAGGGGGAAAAGCTCGCGCGACCCGGGCAAGGCCTACCCCGGCCCCGGGCGCGGTTGGGCCACGACCGCCAGACGGCCCGATTCGGGGCCTGACGAGCGGTGGCCGCCCGTAGACGGGCGAGCCCGCCAGACCAGACCAGGGGCCTTGTCCGACGAGGCGTTTTCTCGGAAAGGACGGTTTTGGAGAGGGAGTGAGGCCGCTTGCCGGCGGGAGGGCCCCGGCCGGCGGATGGCACACTCACCTCAGGCGAGAAGGGGGCTGGCTGCGCGATGCGCGCGGATGGAGCAGGGCGCCGGAGGCATCGAGGGCCGAGCATGGGCCCCCGGAGGGCCCATTAACTCTCTTTTGACGCATGGCTCGCTCTCCGCTACGGGGCCATTCCCGTGGGCATTAGCCGCCCAACGCTGGGCGGGGGGGCTTATACCCACCCGCCGCGCAGATGGCAAGCGGAAATCCCGCGCCGATCCCAAATTTCCAACCGCGTAACTGCGACGCGAAGCGGGGCCCGGCGACGGGCCCGTCGTCTTCGTGCCGAGGGCGCGGGGAGCGGGCCCAGGCGGCCGACGGGCCAGGCTCGCCTGAGGGCGGCGCTCCGGCCCCTGTCCCCTTGCGGCCGACCGCCGCGGGCGTAGAATCGCCGTGGGGGCGGCGCCCCCCCACGGCGTTCGAGCCCCCCCCGACGAGGAGCCCCCATGAGACGTACGTTGACGCCCGCGCTGCTCCTGGCCCTCGGCGCGGCCTCCTTCCTGGCGGTCCACGCGAAGGCCCAGCCCAAGAAGGGGCCGGGCCCCCTGACGGCCCGCTGCGACCTGCCCGACGCGACCTACAAGGTCGGCGAGACGGCCACCTTCCAGGTTGCGGGGCTGGAGGACGGCGCCGCGACCTACCGCCTGAGCGAGGACGGCGTCAAGACGATCGCCGAGGGCAAGTTGACGCCGGAAAAGGGCAAGGCGACGGTGAAGGGGGCGCTGAAGAGGCCCGGTTTCCTTCGGCTTCAGGTGTCCCAGGGCAAGCGACAGACACTGGCCGCGGCCGCGTTCGATCCGACTCAGATCAAGCCGACCGCGCGGATGCCCGCCGACTTCGACGCCTTCTGGGAGGCCGGCAAGAAGGAGCTGGCCAAGGTGCCCCTCGACGCCAAACTGGAGCACGTCCCCAAGCAGAGCGATCGCCGGGTGGACTGCTACAAGATCAGCCTGGGGAACGTCCAGGGCAAGCGGGTGCGCGGCTGGCTGTCGGTGCCCAAGGGCAAGGGGCCGTTCCCGGCCATCCTCACCGTGCCGGGGGCGGGCGTCTACGGCATCGGGCCGGACAAGTATCACGCCTACCTCGGCGCCCTGTCGATGAACGTCATCATCCACGACCTGCCGGTGGACGAGGCCCCGGCGTTCTATCAGAAGCAGGCGGCCGGCCCGCTCAAGGACTACCGCGACATTGGGATGGACGACCGGGACAAGAGCTATTACCGCGCCGTCATCCTCGGCTGTCTGCGCTGCAACGACTACCTCACCAGCCGCCCCGACTTCGACGGCAAGGGCCTGGCCGTGACGGGCGGCAGCCAGGGCGGGGCCCTGACGCTGATAACCAGCGGCGTGGACCCGCGCGTGAAGCTGGCGGCGCCCAACGTCGCCGCCATGTGCGACCACAGCGGCCTGGCGCACGGCCGAGTCAGCGGCTGGCCCCACTGGCTCAGCCGCGCCCGCGGGGAGCGCAACGCCAAGGTCCTGGAGGCATCGGCTTACTACGACGCGGTCAACTTCGCCCGCAAGTTCAAGGGCAAGTCGGTCCACGGCGTCGGCTTCATCGACACGGTCTGCGCGCCGACGACGGTCTACGCGGCCTTCAACGTCCACCCGGAACCAAAGGTGATGATCGCCAGCCCGCTGATGGGCCACGGCACCGACCCGCGCTGGGTGAAGGCGCGCGAGAGCTTCTGGAAGAAGGAGCTGGCCCTCCGACCGCCGAAGTGATCCGGCCGGTCACGCCTCACAGGCGACCCGGTGAAGGCCCCAGGCGGCCGGCAACGAATCGACGGGAAGGGCGCGGAGCAGGCGCTGCTGCTCCGCGATTTGCCCGGCGGTCAGGACGTTCAGGGCCACGAGGCGGTCGCCCACCTCGTCGTAGAACATCTGCATGTTCTCCACCATCCGACCGTCCGAGCTGCATTCGGACCAATCCCCCCGCACGCGGCGATAGCCGGCCAGATCCAGCGTGCGAGCCAGGCTCGCCCCGACCTCCGGCGAGAGCCGGCAGGCCTGATAGAACTGGTTGATGGTCGCGGCCCAGACGCGAAGGGGGGCCAACTCCGGCCTTCCCGTCGCCTCCAGATAGGCCAGCCGGCCCATGGGCGCGCGGAAGTCCGGCTCGAGGAAGCCAACCCGGGTGCCCGGCCGAAGGGCCATGCGCAGCCGCCCCAGCACGAGCTCCGCCAGCGGGAAGTGGTGAAGCACGGCCCGGCCGACCACCACGTCCGCGCCCTCCAGCCACGCGCCCAGCGCGGAGGCATCCGCCAGCACCGTCTCGAACCGCGCCGGCCCGGCCCCGGCCAGCGCCGCCCGGGCCTGCTCCAGGAGCCCCGCGCTGCCATCGACTCCGACGAGGGCGCCGCCTTCGCCCAGGCGGCGGAGGATACGGCGGCTGAGCCCGCCGGGACCGCAGCCGAGCTCGACCACCCGGTCGTTCGGGCGCAGCGCCAGCTCGTCCAGCAACCGCTCCGATGCCTCGGCGAAGTGGGCGTCCTGGATCTCCAGCCGGCGAGCGGCGCTCTCCGACTGGCCGAGTACGTAGCCCTGCGATTCGCTCATGCGTGTGCCTCAGCTCCTGTCCCTTGTCGAGCGATCCTGGATGCACTTGGCGTCGGCAGTCGAGGCCGAGCCCCTCCTCCGAAGGGAGCAAATGCTACCTCGGTACGCTCGCCAAGCCTATACTATCCTCGACGCCCGAAGGGAGCACCATGTTCCGTCCAGAAGACATCCAGGCCCGCCTGCGCGAAAAGCCGTTTCGCCCCTTGCGGCTCGTCGTGAGCGAAGGGCTGCGCTACGACGTCTACCACCCGGAGCTCGTCCTGGTCGGGCAGCGGGACCTGATGATTGGGCTTCCTGGCGTGGACAACTCGGCCATCTACGAGCGTGACGTCCGCATCGCCCTCGTGCATCTGGTCGGCCTCGAAGACCTTCCCGTGCCGACGGCGGGCAACGGGCCCGCCTGAGGGCCCGGCTCGGCAGCCCGCCCACACGACAGGAAGCTGCGGCACGCATGGGGCCATTCGCTCCCCCCGCAGCCGCAACAAGGTGAGGAGCTCCGACAGATCGACTAATCCTTAGGCCTCAGCCCGTTCTTCCACGGTGAGCGCCTGGCCGAAATCCTGCCGCTCCAGCAATGCCTGGAGACGGGCGGCGACCGCCGTCGGTAGCCGGAACCAGGCCAGATCGGCGGGGAGATCGAATTCGAGGGTCAAGGTCATGAGCGCCTTCGGATGGGAATAATGCTTCCCGTGCCCGTTGTCCGAGGGCCAGAGCCCGGTCAAGTGGAACGCCTGGATCGACGTACCTTTGCTTGCAGCGACTTGTGACCTCTGGCTTTCTCTTTCGCAACTGCCAGTTGCCGCAACCTTTCCACCCAACGTTTGAGCCATTGGGGATCGTCTTCATTCAGAGGATCTAGCCTCCGCGCTTCCAGTTTGTCAGCCCAAGCGTAGAGTTCCTGAGCCGAATGCTTGTCCATGCCGTAGTGACCGCTAATCCGGCCGCGTGGAACTTTTGGCATCTCGAACTCCCAACGCCAAACCAGGGGTGATTCCGCCCCCTGTTCCAGAACGCGCTTTTCAAGTTACTTTTTGCCGCCCGGTAGGAGAATGCGTCCCGGCGCCCCCTCTCGGTCAACCGAAATCCCTCGCCGGCGCCAACATGCCCGCCTCGCGGCCTGCGCCTCTGTCAGACCTCCGCCAACCGCTCCCTCGAGTCCCCGAAGCTCGCGAGCCGCACCCCCACCTTGTCCATCAGCGACAGGTACAGGCTGCACATCTTCCGGTTCGGCTTCC
The DNA here is from genome assembly GCA_038239195.1 of Gemmatales bacterium. GTDB lineage: Bacteria > Planctomycetota > Planctomycetia > Gemmatales > Gemmataceae > JBBSEZ01. Next base: position 47,022 of record JBBSEZ010000005.1, on the reverse strand, counting down.
CCAGATAATCGAGGATGCGCCCGGTCTTGATCTGCCCGCCCCCCCGCCCCAGCAGCACCACCGGCAACTGCTGGTTGTCGTGGTTCCCCGTCATCATGCTCGACAGGTACAGGATCATCGAGTTGTCCAGCAGCGTCCGGTCCCCTTCCCGAACCTGGTCCATCTTCTCCGCGATGTACGCGACCTGCCGCGTGAAGAACTGGTTCACCTTCAGCCAGTCCGCCCCGTTGGTGTGGGACAGCAGATGGTGAATCATGTAGTCGATCTTGAGGTGTGGGAACCGCAGCGACGAGTGGTCGTTGTTCAGCTTCAGCGTACACACCCGCGTCGTGTCGGTCCGGAACGCCAACACCAAAATGTCGCACATCAGCCGCATGTGCTGATCGACGTCTTGCGGGATGCCATCGGCGGGCCGCCGCATGTCCGGCCGCGCCAGCGTTGGCCGCCAGCCCTGCAAGCGCCCGGCCTTGCCCGCCTGCCCGATCCGCTGTTCCACCTCGCGCACCGACGACAGGTACTCGTCGAGCCGCCGCTTGTCCGCCACGCTCACCCTGGTGCGGTACAGGGTGGCGTCCTCCCGGACGGCGTCGAGCACGCTCTTGTCGGTCCGCGCCACCTCGTCGCGAAACAGCCGGTCGAACGCCAGGGCCGGGTAGAGCTCCAGCGGCGTCGGCGTGGTCGCCGAGCTCCACGACACGTGCGAGCTGTAGATCATCGAGTAGTTCTTGTGCAGGGCCGCGATGGAAGGCTCGCACCCCAGCACCAGGCTCGGCACCTTGGTCTGCTCCTTCACCCGCTCGGCGATCGCCTGGTCCATGCTGACGCCGGAGCGAACCTCTCCGCCGGGGGCCAGGTGGGCGCCCGTGAGGAGGTTGCCCGTCTGACAACTGTGAATGCCGCCGATCAGGGCCTCCTGGTTGTACAGCCCGCGCAGGAACAGCATCTTCTCGCGGAACGGCCGCAGCGGCTCCAGCACTTTCCCCAGTTCCATCCGGGCGCCTTCGCCCTTTGCCCACCACTCCCGGCTGTGGAACCCGTTGCCGGCGAACAGGCAGGCGAACCGGACCGGCGGCTGGGAGGCCCGGTCCTTCGGCGCTTTGTCTCCCCAAACGGGAAGCGACTCGAGCCACGGTAGGGCCATCGTCACGCCGACGCCGCGGAGGAACGTCCGCCGGGAGACCGGGTAGAACTGGGGTGTCGTCGTCATCTCGGACCTCCTGCGTGGTTTACTCGTTCCCCTTGAAGTCGCTCCCGCGGACCATCCGGAACTGCTTGCTCCGCACGATCGTCAGCACCGCGCTCGACACTCGACCGCCATCCTTGTTCACCTCGCGCACCATCTCGTCGATCAACGACTGATCCGAGAGGCTGACGGCCCGGCCGAGGGCATACCCGAGCAGTTTCTTGCAGAACAGCCGGACCACGACGTCCTTCTTCCTCGTCATCAGATACGTCCGCAGCCCGTCAATGCCCTCAAGTTCCGTCCCGTCCTTGAGCTTCGCCCGCGTATCGACCGCCCTTCCACCGGGGCCCTTGTCGCGCCGCCGGCCAATCGGGTCATAGCGCTCCAGGGCGAACCCGAAGGGGTCGATTCGCTGGTGGCAGACGGCACAGCTAGGCACCGAGGCGTGCTTCTCGACCCGCTGCCGCGTGGTCAGCCCGTCGGCCCCGCCCTCTTCGTCCGGCAGGGTCGGGACGTCCGCCGGCGGGCGGGGGAGCTTCTCCCCGAGCAGCGTCTCGACCACCCAGTTCCCCCGCAACACCGGGCTGGTCCGCGACGCCCCGGACTGCCTGGACTGAACGCTCGCCAGCCCCAGGATACCACCTCGGCCGTACTTCCGCACTCCTTCAACCCGCCGCCACTCCGGCCCGCGAACTCCAGGAACCTCATAGTGCTTCGCCAGCGCCTCGTTGAGGAACGCGTAATCCGCGTCGAGGACCTGCGTCACCGCACGGTCGGATTGGAACAGGTCCTGGAAGAACAGGATCGACTCCTCGTAGATCGCCTTGCGCAGCGGGGCGTCAAACGTCGGGAACAGCTTTTCGTTCTTGTCCTTCAGTTCGTCGAAGCCACGGACGTGCAGCCACTGCGTCCCGAACTCGATCGCCAGGGCCCGCACCCGGCCGTCCTTCACCATCCGCCGCGATTGCTCGGCCAGCACCTTCGGATCGCGCAGGCGCCCCGCCGCGGCGAGCCGGCGCAGTTCGTCGTCCGGCGCCGACGACCAGAGGAAATAGCTGAGCCGGGTGGCCAGTTCCCAGTCGTTCACCGGGCCGGCCTCCTTCCCTGCGGGAGGCTGTTCGATCCGGAACAGGAACGCTGGGGAGACCAGTACCCGCGCCAGCACCGCCCGAAACGCTTCCTCGTGCGGCACGCCCTTCTTCAGAAGCGCTTTGTGAAGCGCCAGTAGGCTGGTCTTCTCGCCCGCAGCCAGGGGCCGGCGGTAGGCGCGGGTGGCGAAGTCGAGCAAGGCGTCCATCTGCTTCGGGATGGCCGACACCACGTCCTTCTCGAACGCCTCGGCCCGTTTGCGGAACGGCACGCGCTGGCTCTCGAAATACGCCAGCAGTTCCTTGGGCTGGTCCTGGGTGACGAACCCGATGAACTGGGGCAGGTACTTGTTCTCGGCCACCGGCTGCTGGCTGATGAACCGATGCTCTTCCCATAGGCGGTCGAGCCGGCGCTTCTGCTCCTCGTCGAGGAACAGCCGGGCCAGCGGCTCGTCCTCGCGATGGTACATCTTCAGGCAAACCACCTCGTCCGTGGGGACGATGCCGGGGAAGCAGACGAACGTGGGGAAGCAGCTTCGGAAGTCTGCATGTCCCTGAAGGAGCCGCTTGTAGTCCGCCCCGGTCGGGGATGCGACCACGGCCCCCTTGCCGTCCCAGCGCGTGCTCGGGGCAGGCGGCGCGGTCAGCACCTGGAACTGCACGACGCGATCGCCCGTGGCCTCGGCCAGTTTGCCTTCGACCGCGAACGCGCGGTCGCGGAACAGGGACGCGGGAAGCCGGACCTCGGTCACCGCGTTGGCGGCGACCACCAGGCTCGCCTCGTCCCCCGGGCGCTTGCCGAACCGCTCTTTCTCCAGGCCGTAGCGGGCGGCACCGGGCCGCGGCTTCGCCAGGCGGGACACGTCGATCTTGTGGAACAGTTTGCTCTCGACCGACACCAGGTTGTCGTAAAGCACGCGGTCGGGCCCGTTGGCCGGCCGGGGCCCCGTTAGCAGGGCCTGCACCTGTTTGGCGAGATTCACGGCGTCGGGCTGCCGGGCAGGATGGACGGTTGCCTCGCGCCAGCGGCCGAGGACCGATCCCGCAGGGACGAGGGGGCCGGTTGCCTTCCCCGTCGGCCTCGACGGGCCCTTTACGAAGCTCCACACTTCCTTGTTCCCGTACCGGTCGGCGTGGGGGTTGCCCGCGAGAACGGTGTCGGCCACGTCGGCGGCCAGGTCCCAGGTGCGGCCAGCCTTGAAGGTCTCGGTGACGGCGAGCGCGATCTCCGTGAGATCGCAACTGTGGTCGCCGTTCCGCGCGTCCACGGCCAGGACGAGCAGGTCCCCCTTCTCGACGGCGAGCGCCTTGCCCGGCATCGACCCCATCCCGCCGCGATCAATTGCTCCCTCGGCCAGGACGGCCGCCCGACCTGCACGGCGGTGCTCGAGCCACCACGCCACGCCGTTGCCGCAGGCGGGGTGGGCGTGAACAATGTGGGCAGCAACGCGCACGCTCCCCGCCACCGGGCTCTTCCACGCGACCGCTACAAACTCCCTGGGCGTGGGGTGGACCACGACCTTGTGCGGCGACACCTTCCCGGGCACGTGTTCGGTCCTGTCCGACGCGTTCGCGAGCAGGAGCGGCAGTTCCGCGCCCTTCCGCCGCCAGCCGTTGACCTTGGGCCTGGTCTCGTACTTCGGGGCCTTCTCGTCGAGCAGGTCCAGCGCGACCGCCGGGACCATCTTCGGGGGGCCCTCGCGCGCGGGCCCCAGCGCCAGCACGTCGATCCAGTTTTTCAGGAGCCCCGCGTCCAGATCGTGTTTCCCGGCGAGCCCTTCGGCGGTCAGTTTCCGGTCGTGGGCCGCCTGGGTGGCCGCGGCGAGGTACTTCGCGGAGTTGGCGAACGCCGAGGGGTAATCGACTTCGTAAGCCGGGCCGAACGCCGGGTAGTCCTTTAAGAGCAGCGGTGGCTTGCCTGGGCCCTCGAAACGCGGGCGCTGCCAGACGACCGGGCCGCCCTTGCCGCCCGGGAGCCTGTCGCGGGCCACGAGGTAGAGCACGACTTCGCTCTGTCCGGGCCCCGGCTTGACGGCGAGCCGCAACGACTGCACTTCCCGCGCGGGAGGGTCGTTGGCGACCTGCCGGACCGTGTTCCCGTACCGATAGCTGCCGATGGGGACGAACTTCCACAACGCCGTTTGCCACGCCGCGATCTCGGCCGCCAGCGCTCCGACGTCCTTCTCGGTGGAGCACCTCCAACGGGCGCGGATCGAATCGAGCGGATGCGAAGGGGCCTTGTCCGTCAGCGCTTGCCACAGCGCGCCGAGGTACTTCGGGCTCAACTTCTCTTTCCGCGCCACTTCCTCAACGGTCGTCTTTCTAGAGGTCAGCGCCTCGCGATGCCGGACCGTGGCCCGGAGATAGGGCTGGAGGGGCAATCGGCCATCGGGGGCGTACTGCGCGTAGAACGCGCGGAGCTGGGCAAGGCTTTCGTTGGTCCAGTCGCGTCGGGTCTTAGTGGGCGAGAAGTGGATCCCGTCCGGCAGGAGGACGGCGTGTTCCGCGACCTCCTTGGCCGCGTTGAGGTACTTGATGAGCAACGCGGGGGAAATCTCCGTGAGCGCCTCGGCGGCGTTGGTGAACCCCTCGCCGGCCGCCCCGTCTCCGGGAAACTCCCTTGTCGGCCGCAGGTCCACTCCGGTCAGGTCGCGAATCGTACAGTCGTACTCGGCGTTGCTGAGCCGGCGAAGCGGCACGTGTCCGGGGTCGCCGGCCCGCGCGCGCGCCTCGGCGTCCAGGAGCCCGCGGGACCAATCGATCAGCAGTTTCCGCTCCCCGGCCGTCGGCTGCGCCTTGCCCTTGGGCGGCATCTCGCCTGCTTCGAGCAACTCGATGGTATGCTGCCACGGCTTGACGTCCTTGCGGACGTCGGCAAGCGCGGCAAACCGTTCCAGGTCGAGGCTCCCTTTCCGGGCCTTCGTCGAATGGCAGTCCAGACAGTACTTCTTTATCAGGGGCCGGACGACGGTGGCGTATTCGGTCTGGAGGGCGGGAGGTGGTTTCGGAACGCGCTCGGCGCCTCCGACCGTCAACACCACCAGGCCCAAACCGGCAACGATGGCAAAAACCCTGGGCTGCCAGGGTGATACGTTCAGGCTATCCATCCGAGCTCCTTGAGGCGAGCGGCAGGAAAAGGCATGCTTGTAGGACGGCTCAGGAGAGCCGTCCTACAGCAAACCAAGCCCTGGCGCTCGCCTTCCGAACCGCCAAATCGGCTTCCTGACGATTGTACCCCGCCGGAGGGCCCTCGCCACGGTTATTCCTTTCGGAGCGCGCCCGCGCCAGGTGGAGACGCGGCGGTGGCCGGCCCGTAAAACGGGAAGGCCGCCCCGGCAGAGGACGATCTCGTTCGAGGAGGCCGACATGCCATTGTTGAACCGCTGGAAGCGTCAGGGCCTGGCCGCGTTCGCCCTGCTCGTGAGTGGTGCCGCCGCTCCTTGCAACGCGGCGGAGCCCCAGGTTGCGTTCACCCTGAAGAAGGGCTGGGTGGGATTCGCCATCGAACAAGACGGGAAGCCCGTCCCCTCCGCCATCGTCCGGGCCTTCGATGAGCACGGCCACAACTTCGCGGAGGGCGAAACCGGGGACGAAGGCCGAGGCGAGGTCCCGCAGCCGCGCGGCGCGTCGTTCACCATCGAAATCAAGGTAGGCAAGCGCGTGGCCGACCCGATCCGCATTCGTCGAGCGGGGAAAGGGGTCGAACCGGCGAACGTGCTGTTGAGCTTCGGCCTGCGGCCGTGCTGCCGGGTGCCGTCGCAGGGCTGGTCGTTCAAGCCGCCCGAGCCCATGCCTTCGGGCCCGCGAAACCCGCGCCTCTGGCTCCAGGCCGGGGCCGGGACCGTTTTCCTGATGTTCGGGGCCGCCATCTTGATCCTGGCCCGCCGGCCGAGCCCCACCGACACCGATCTTCCTCCAGGGGGCGCGTCATGAGCGAAGGTATTGAGCCAATCTCACCCCCCCTACCGAAGCGGGACGCCCCCTCCCGGAAGCGGGCCTTGTGGGGCGCCGGGCTGGGGCTCGGGATGCTGGTCGCCGGTGTTGTCCTGGTCGTCAGCTTCGTCCGCCCGACCCGCTCGACGCCCCCGGAGCGCGACCTGGCCGAGGAGGCCCGCGAAGACCTCGAACGCCGGAACTACCGCCCTCTGTCCGGGCCGCTCGAGGCCCTCCTGACGGCCCCAGGATACAAGCCGGTGCCCACCCAGGCCCACGCGCTGCTCGGCCAGCCCGCCCCCGACTTCACCCTCGCGGCCGTGGACGGAGAATCGTGGTCGCTGTCGCAGGCGTTGAAGGAGGGCCCGGTGGTGCTGGTGTTCTACTACGGCTACCACTGCGACCACTGCGTCAGCCAGTTGTTCGGCCTGCACGAAGACGTCGAAAAGTTCCGCGAGCTGGGGGCGAAGGTCGTCGCCGTCAGTGCCGACGCGCCGGAATTGACGCGCGAGCGGTTCCAGAAGTACGGGCCATTCGCGTTCCCGGTCCTCTCCGATCCCGACAACCGGGTCGCCGCGAAGTACGGGACGTACGCGCTGAGCAAGAAAGCGGGCGAAGCCGGCGACCTGATGCACGGCACGTTCGTCATCGACCGGCGGGGCCGGGTGGTGTGGACCAATCGAGGCGATGGGCCGTTCGTCGAGAACCGCACGCTGTTGATGGAAGTTTATCGCAGCGAGGGGCGGGCCTCCAAGCCTTGACGCGCGGCGCGGCGGACGAAGACGGCCTCTTCGGCGTCGATCGACGGGGCCGCTCCGAGACGATGACGCTCTTGAGATTGTCCCCGAACTTCGTCTGCGAAGCCGCCCCCTTCCCCTCGCGCATCCGGCAATCGTGGCAAGGACGGCCGCGCCAGCCCCGCCATCCCAAAAACGTTGGGCGCCCAGGCTGCATGCTTCTCGCTGGCTTGCCGAAGAGATCAACTTCATCGCCAGACGTGTCTGCGCGAAGTGCGCGCACCTGGCGAGCAAGGGCGCGGCGAGTACGCCGCAAGAAACGCAGCGAGGCCCCCGCCCGATGCTGTCGATTCCCGAGCGCCACGCCCGCCGCAGCGCGGCGCGTAACCTGGCCCTGGAACTGATGGCCCGCCACGGGCTGCGCGGCTGGGCATTCGGCTTCAACCGTCGCAAGCAAACGCTGGGCCTGTGCCGCTACGTCGTGCGGGCCATCGAGCTGTCGATCTACTTCGTGGACCGCAACGGGATGGACGAGGTCCGCGACACGATCCTCCACGAGATCGCCCATGCCCTCGTCGGCCCCGGACACGCCCACGACGCCACTTGGCGCGCGAAGTGTGTGGAAGTCGGCGCCCGTCCCGAGCGCTGCGGCCTGGCCGACATGCCCGCGGGGCGCTGGCAGGCCCGGTGTGGCGGGTGTGCCAACCTGTTCTCGCGCCACCGCAGGCCCAGGCGCCTGCGCGGCTGGTTCTGCCGGGCGTGCGGGCCGGAGCGGGGGAAGCTCTCGTGGCGAGCGGGCCTGGCGCCCGGCAACCTCTGTCCCTAAGAATAGCGGGGCGAGGCTGGCGCAGTGCAAGGGGCGCCGCGCCTTCTTGCGCAGCCGCCCTCACTACTCAACACGCCTTCCCTTCCGCCATCGCCTTTCGCACGGCCTGGGCGGCATTCAGGATGAAAGCCAGATCGTGGAGCACGCCCATCACCGCCGGCAGCAACTCGGGCGGGACCGGAGGCGGTTCCGGCGTTCGAGGGCAGCGGGCTGCGTCGGTGGTGATGGGGGGAAGTTGGAGAAGCGGCATGACGGCCTCCTTTCCTTCGCCGGGCGTGAGGGGAGGAAGCAACTGCCGTGCCTCGACGCGACGGGCTCCCGATCGCTCGGGGGGAGAGCGTCCTAACAGCTTCGTCGATCAGGGCTTCTGGAAACAGGCCCGTCAAGGCGCCCTCCCGAGCAGGGCGGAGGAGGAGGTAGGTTCTACCAGCGCCGGGGAGGAGGCTACAAACGTTGCGTGGGGCACTCGTCCCCGCTTCCTGCCAAAGCCGCTAGAATGGGGACGTGGGAGGGCAAACGGTTCTCCCAAACCATCCCAGGCGGGAAAGGGACACCCCCGTGAGAGCCCGTTCTCTCTTCGCAGTCGTGGCCGGCGCGCTCTTCTTCGGTCTCAGCGGCCGCAGCGGGGGCGAGAGCGCTGACCCCCCAGCGCCCATTGCCGCACCGAAATCGGCCGCGGGCGACTGGCCCTGGTGGCGCGGCCCGGCACTCGACGGCACGAGCGCCGACCGGGGCGTCGTGACGAAATGGAGCGCCACCGACAACGTGGTCTGGAGGGTGAAGGTGCCCGGCCGCGGCCACTCCAGCCCCATCGTCTGCGGCGACCGCGTCTTCCTGACGGCCGCCGCGGACGCTCCGCCCCGGCAACTCGTTCTCGCGTTGGACCGCAAGAGCGGCAAGCAGGCCTGGAGCAGCCCGGCCCACGAAGCCCCCTTCGCGCGCAAGAACCCCAAGAACTCGCACGCCTCGGCCACCCCGGCCTGCGACGGGGAGCGCATCTACAGCGTCTTCCTCAACCGCGATGGGCTCTTCGTGACGGCCATGAGCCTCGACGGCAAAACCGCCTGGCAGGTCAAGGCGGGGGCCTTCTCGTCGGAGCACGGCTATGGGTCGTCGCCCGTCCTCTACAAGTCCCTGGTGATCGTCAACGGCGACAGCCTCAAGGGCTGCTTCGTCGCCGCCCTCGACCGCCGCACCGGCAAGCAAGTCTGGCGCACCGAACGCAAAACGACGGGCCGGCACGGCAGTTACGCGACCCCCGTGGTGGCGAAACTCGCCGGCAAACCGCAACTGATCCTGATGGGCATGGGCGAGGTGTCCAGTTACGACCCGGACAGCGGCAAGCGGCTGTGGTGGTGCGCGGGCCCCGCCGAGGTGACGGCCTGCACGCCGGCGCTCAGCGACACGGTCGTCTTCGCCACCGGGGGCTACCCCGAGAAGGAGGTCCTGGCGATCCGCGCCGATGGCAGCGGCGACGTGACGAAGTCGCACGTCGCCTGGCGCTCCCGCAAAGTCGTCGCCTACGTCCCCTCCCCGATCTACCACGACGGCCATCTCTACGTGGTGTCCGACGGCGGGGTGGCGGGCTGCTTCGAGGCGAAGACGGGCAAGCAACTCTGGCAGGACCGCCTCCAGGGCGCCTTCACCGCCTCCCCCGTGCTGGCGGGCGGCCTGCTCTATGCGACCAGCGAGGCCGGGAAGACGTTCCTCTTCAAGGCCGGGCCGAAGTTCGAGGTGGTCGCCACCAACGACCTCGGCGAGCGGGCCCTGGCCACCCCGGCCATCTGCGGCGGGCAGGTCTTCCTGCGCACCGACAAACACCTCTACTGCCTGGGGAGGCCGGCCGGCGGGAAGTGAGTCAGCGGGAGCGCCGGCGTCCCGCCCCTCGTTTTCCTGGCCTTCCTGGCGAGCGTCGGCGTGGCAACGGCACACAGCCTCCTGTCCTACTTCTCCAGGTAACAGGGCACGAAGGGTGGATTTCGCCCAGCAACCCTCGCAAGTACGCCGGCGGACCGGACCGCCGTCACTCCCGGCCCTGGGGCGGCAACGTCTTCGCGATCCAGCTCACCAGGCTCGCAAACAGCGCCGGGCCGATCTCGTGGCCCATGGCACGATGCTCCTGATAGATGGGCCGGTAGCCCTGCTGGCGCAGGAACGCGACCACGCTCCGTCCCCACTCGACGGGCACCATCAGGTCGTTGCCGCCGTGCGCCACGAAGATCGCCTGCTCCCGCCCGGCCGGCAAGGTCGCGCGCAGGTCTTCGACCTGGCGCAGCGAGCCGCTCAGGACCGCCAGCCCCGCGAACGCCTCCGGCCGGGGCAGGCCGTAGCGCAGCGCCAACGCGCCGCCCTGAGAGAAACCGAGCAACAGCGCTTGCCCGGCCGGGACGCGGAGCTCCGCCATCACCTCCTCCACGAAGGCGCCCAGCCCGGCCAGTGCGCGCGCGACCGACTCGGGGCCCTCGTTGCCGCCGCGCTCGTACCAGGCCCTCACGGTCCCTTCCGGTCCGCCGAAGCCTCCGAGCGGGGCGTTGGGCAGAACGTGAAGGTAGCCCGTGGGGTCGGCCGCCACGGCCAGGTCGGCCAGGTCGTACGTGTCGGCCCCGAACCCGTGCAGCCAGATCAGCACCGGATAAGGCCTCCCTTCCTCGTAGCGATCGGGGAAGAGGACGAGGTGTTCGAGCACCGCGCCTTGCCGGACTTCGCGCCTCATGGCCTGCTCCTGGAGAAGAAGGGGCCTCGGCGTTCGCCGAGACGGCCCTGTTCTCATACAGAAGCCAGGAGGTTGTGTCTTCTGGGGCTCGCCCGGGGCTCTGCACGGAGTTGGCATGACGCAGCGGTTCACCCGGCGCTTCCGGGTACGCCATTACGAACTGGGCGCCCTCGGCGAAGTCGATCACGTCACGCTCGTTCGCTACGTGCAGGAGGCGGCCATCGAGGCCTCCACTGCCCTGGGGATCGGCCCGGACTGGTATCGCGCGCACGGCACGCTGTGGGTGATGTGGCGGCTCTCGGCCCGCTATTTCGCCCCGGTGAGCGCTGGCGACGAGGTCGAGATCGTCACCTGGATCTCGGGGCTGCGCGGCGTGCGCTCCACCCGCGAGTACGAGCTCGCCCGGCGCCGCGACGATGCTCCCGTGGCGCGGGCCCGCGCCGAGTGGGTCTACGTGGAGGGCCAGACGGGGCAGCCGACCCGCTGCCCCGAGGAGTGGGCGGAAATGTGCCCGCGGGGCGGCAAGCCCGAGGCCCTCGGCACCGGGCTCGCCGACGCGCGGCCGACGGAGGGCGCCCACCGTTACGTCAGCCGACGCCGCGCCCAGTACCACGAGCTCGACGCCGCCCGACACGTCAACCACGCGGTGTATCTGCACTGGGCAGGCCAGGCTTACCTCGACGCCGTCCGTGCCGCCGGTTGTCCCCCCGAGCGCACGACCCAGGACGGCTGGACGGTGCGCGAGGCGGGGCACGAGGTGCGGTATTTCGCGCCCGCGCTCGACAACGATAGCATCGAGGTTGTGAGTTGGATCAGCGAGACAGCGGAGGCGGGCTGGGCGTGGACGCACGAGGCGTTCAACGCCGACAGCCGCAAGCTGCTGGCGCGCGTCTGCTCGGCGGCGTCGTTCGTCAACCTGGAAGGGGGGCCGGCCGCCCTGCCCCGCCAGGCCGTCGCGGACGTGCTCCGCGGCCCTCCCGCGGATCAGGGATCGCGAGGCTCCGCGTAATAGGCCCGCAGCAGGTGCTTGGCCCGGGAGCAGGCAACGTACAGCTCGGAGCGCCGTTCCGGCCCCTTGGGCGCAGGGAGGTCGGTCAGGATGAGCGCGTCCGCCTCGAGCCCCTTGAACGCCCGCACGGTGGCGAACAGGACGCCCTCGTTGCGCTGCCAGGCGCCCAGGTCGGAGGTCAGGGGCGTCCCGCTCAGGCTCGTCACGCCGGCCAGGCACGAGTTCCCTTGCGACCAGGGGCTGAGGATGGCAACCTGACTCGGCCGCAGCCCGCCCTTGCTCAGCCACTCGCGGACCTGCTGGTTGCACCGCTCGCGCCGCTCCTGCTTGCCGGAGATGACTTCCTCCACCGGGGCGGCCCCCTCGGGGGCGTCCTCGCGCGTCGGCACCGTGCTGCCCAGTATCGTCCCGCACAGCTCGGCGATGCGGCGAGTGTTCCGGCAGTTGGCCCGCAACTGGTAGACCACCGGCAGGTGGGGGAGCACGAACTGCTCGCCCACGTACAGGTTCTGGGCCGGATCGTAGAAGACGTAGAGCGGGCCGTTCTCCTCTTCCACGTTGAGCAACTCGATCGGCGTCCACCAGTTCGGGCGGAAGTCCTGCCCCTCATCGACCACGACGGCGGCGTAGCGGTCCTTCACGCGGTTGAGGGCGCTGTCGAGCAGGTTCGGGGCCGTCTCCTCGAAGAAGGCTCGCCGCGCCTCGCGCTCTTCCTCCGGCGGGGGCTTGTAGGCGATCTTCGCCCGGTCGCACAGGGCGCGGCACAGGCCATTGAAGGTGTACACCTCGAGCAGCGGGCGCAACTCGGTGGGCACGCGCTCGTGGAGCCAGTCGGCGAGGTGGCGGTTGTAGCAGAGGAACAGCGTGGACTGGCCCTGGAGGGCGAAGCGCCTGGCGCGGTCCATGGCGAGCATCGTCTTGCCCGACCCGGCGGGCCCCATCACCCGGGCGCGCGGGTTGACGTAGAGCCCCTCGAGCGCGCTCTCCTGCTCGCGCGTCAGGCGGACCAGCACCTCCTCCTGCGCATCCACGCGCCGCGACAGCACCTCGATGAGCCGGAAGCTCCCGCCGACGCCCTCGCACACCCGGCGCCAGACGTCCGGCGACATTGGCGCCGGCAGGTCGGTCTGGCGCCACTTCTTCAGCGCCTCCGTCAGCCGCTGGCCGAGGATCGGGAGGTCGCGGGCCCCCAGGACGATGGCGTGGTCGGCGCCCGGCGGGGGCGTGCCGACCGGGTCGTGGTCGGGGAACACCAGCGCGTAGCCGTAGGGACAGGGCAGGGAGGTCCAGCCCTTGAGCGTGTCCTTCAGCAGCCGCTCTTCGAGGGCGTGGACGTTGGTGCGCGCCTGCTCGACCGGGTTGCGTTCCATCGGCTCGCGGCGCCCGAAGCGGTCGTAATACCACTTCCCGCTCGCGGGGTCGTACTCGACAGGCCCGCCCTTGACCTCGACGACGAGGAGGCCGTGGTCGGGGTCGAGGATCAGGAAGTCGGTCTCGCCCTCCTTGAGGTGCGTCCCGCGACCGCCGTAATTGGGGACCTGCCGCAGCCACAACTGTCCGTGGTAGACGCGCACCTTCGGGCCGAGGGTCGCCTGGAGGGCACGGGCCACGTCGCGCTCCGACTTGTGCCGGATGCGGTCGAAGTCGTCGTCGGGGTAGAAGACGGCCATGATTCACCGCGGGGCTCAGGGGGTTGGGACCAGGACGGCGAGTGGGCGGAACTGCTCGAACTCCTCCGGCGAGAGGTCGAACTGGCGGTAGGCCCCCGGCTGGCGGGAGCGCGGCCGGAGGGTGACCTGCACGTGCGTCGCCTGCGTCAGGGGGCTCAGCCGGCGCCCCCAGCGGAGCTCGCCCGCCGCCAGGCCGCCCGTCTGCGCCAGCGCCAGGTGCCGGACGAGGACGATGGTCCCGCGAGCGGGGAGCGGCGCGTCTGCCGGCAGGCGGCGGAAGTAGGCCAGCCCGCCCGGAGGCACGAGCTCGTCGAGGTCGCGCCTCGGGTAGCGGATCGCGAAGAGCCCGCCCGGCTCCACGCCTGGCGGGGCGGCGACGCCGACCGCGGCGGGCGGCCCGTTGGCCGCGAGCTGGGCGAAGTCGTAGAGAGGGACGTCGCCTGCCTCGACGGGCGCCGGCGCGGGGCGGGGCCGACGCGGGAGCGCCACGCCCTCCGCCGCGCCTGGCCGCGACAGGAACCAGCCGGGGCGCCGCAGCGCGTCGAAGACGGTGCAGGTGGGCAATAGCTCCTCGGCGAGCCCGCAGTCGTCCGCGAGGCGGCGAAGCTCGGGGTGCGTGGCGGCCCAGAGGGGGTGCGTCAGCACGGCGAGCAGCCGGCCGTGGCGCTGCACCGCCCAGAAGTCGCCGAGCGCCTCGGCCGTGGCGTCGCCCTCGGCGATGCCGCGGGCCAGGTTGCGGGCGGCCTCCTCCGCCAGCCCGCGCCAGTGAGGCAGGTGCAGCTCGATCGGCTGGGCCCCCGTCGCCAGCGTCGCCAGGTCGAGGCCCAGCCTCCAGTCGAGCAGCGCGTGGAGCTCGCCGTTGTCGTAGTCGCGCAGGCAGTCGTAGCAGGAGCCGTGGCAGACGCGCCGCTGCTCGCGCCCGCCGCGCGCGCAAAACAGACAGGTCGGGTCGCACAGCCCGGCGTGGTGCATCAGCCGTTGGTAGAAGCTGTCGGGCCGACCGGGGCTCAACTGCTCCACGGCGCAGCGTCGCAGGACGTCGGCCTCAGCGAGATGGCGGCAATACCCCGCTCCGTTGGCGAGGGTGTCGAGCAGGAACACCTCGAAGTCGTTACGGGCCGGGCCGACCACCGGGCGAACGTTGACGTCCAGCTCGCGCGGCTCCACGTCGAGGCCGGCGCAGACCGCCTTGCGGAGGAGGTGGCCCCACGAGTAGTAGGCCGCCCGCGCGTAGACCACGCCAGGCCCCGCCGGGCCCAGGTCCAGGCCCTCGGGTATCTGCTCCAGGCGCAGCAGGAGCAGTTCGGTCCACTTGCTGGCGGCGAGGGCGACGTCGGCCTGGTTGCCCCCGTCGGCCGCCCCGCCCCAGGCGGCGCGGAGGGCGGCGGGGGCGACCCAGACGTTGCGGCCGGCGAGCGGCTCGAAGTGGAAGAGCCGGCCTTCGTTGTCGTTGACGCTCAGCACCTGCCGCACAACGTCGGCGCGGCTCAGGTTGGTCCCTTCCAGCGGGCGGAACTGGGCCACCTCGCCCGAGCTGAGCCGCGCCCGCGTGGCGCGCGGCGACCACTCGAACTGGCCGTTGTAGTCGCGGGCCGCGCCGGGCTCGACGACGAAGCCGAGCGGCTCCCACGTCGTCACCACGCGGTAGTCCGGGCCCCCGCGGGCGCACACCGGGCACTGCGCCGGGGGGGCCTCGCTCGTGACGAGCGCCCCGCAGGCGACGCAGCAACCCACGGGCCGCGCGTGCCCCCGCCCGTCGCGCTCCTCGACCCGGTGCCCGATGCGGACGTAGTGGGCCAGCCCCGCCGCCGTGTGGACCGTCTTGTCGCGCACCGTCTCGCTGCCCGGCGCGAACTGGCTCACCGCGACGTCCAGGTCGCGGTCGATCGCTTCCTCCGGCGGCCAGTCCTCCGCCTTCGGCCGTTCGAGATAAAGGTTGCGCGAGCGCGTCGGGAAGCCGAACATCGGCAACAGGCCGGCGTGGGCGAGCCGCTCGCTCAGGTGCTCCTCGGGGAAGCGGTTCTCGTCCGCCCAGACGGCCTCGATCCGCTGCACGAGGCCCTCTCGCCCTTGCACGTCGGTAGCGAAGGCGAGCAGCGCGGGGCGCTGCTCGTGTAGCGCGGTCTGTTCGAGCAGGCAATCGAGGACGTTGGCGATCTCGTCACGCCGCTGGGCGATCCACGCTTCGAGGAGGGGGCGAACGGCCGGCCAGCTCGCGGCGGGGCCGAATTCCCCGTGGACGCTGTCGATGCGCGGGCCGTCGCCCTCGCGCTCGGGCCGCGGCACCCCCAGCCGGAGCACCTCCTTGGCGAGCAGGCGCAGGAGGATCGTGTCGCGGCGCACGTCCACGTAGGGCGTGGGCGGCGGGGCCGAAGTCATCGCCGTCGGGTCCCCGAAATGCGTGTCGTCGTGGCTGCGCCCGCGAGCCACGGTCAGGGCGACCGACAGGCCAGCGCCGCGACGGCCCGCGCGGCCCACGCGCTGCTGGTAGTTGAAACGCCGCGGGGGGACGTTGCCGAGCATGACCGCGAGGAGCGCGCCGATGTCCACGCCCGCCTCCATCGTGGTCGTCACGCTGAGCAGGTCCACCGACTCGACCAGCCCCACCTCCGTGTCCAGGGCAAGGTTCTGGAAGAGGCGCTGGCGGCGCCCCGCATCGGGCGTGCTCGTCTGGCCGGTGAGCTCCTCGCAGCGCAGTCGGAACGGGGTCGCGGCCGGGGAGGCGAGGTAGGCGTAGTAGTCCTCGCGCGCTTCCCGAGCCGCCGCCTCCTCGGGCAACGGGTCGCGGCAGGTGACGCAGCGGCCGAGCGCCCGGTGGAGGTGGGTGGAGCGGCAGCGCGGGCACACCCATGGCCCCCCCGCGGAAAGTTGCCAGGGCATGAACCAGAGCTGCTCGGGCACCAGGACGAAGTTGCCGTCGAGCACGCCGGCCCCCAGCAGGAAGTCGCCCAGGCGCTGGAGCCAGTCGTTCGCCCGCCCCTCGTCGCCGGCGACGGCGAGGACGTAGGCCCGCACGACGCGCGGCAAGGTGGTGCGCTGCCAGTTGAAGCCGGAGTTGCGGAACATGCGCCGTTCGCCCAGGAGGCGAATGGTCGCCTCGACCAGACGCCGCGATCGCTCGGCGTCCAGCCCTTCCAGGGAAGGGACGGCCAGGCTCGGGTCGATGGTCACCCAGCCGAGGCGGAGGGCCTCGACGGACTTCCGCTTGTGGGCGAACAGAGTGTAGACGCACTCCTCGTCGCACTGCTGGCGCAGCTGGCCGAGGAAGCCCTGCTGGTTGGGGTTGAGGCGGCCCTCGTCGAGCGGCCACGGCGGCGTTGCCTGCCAGTCGATCAGCTCGGTCCACTCGACGCGATCGACGCGCGCCCGGCCGGGGCCTGCCCTCGGCACGTTGACCTCCCGGAACTGAGCGCGCCGCGAAGGACCGGCGGGGTTGGCGCCCAGGCGCAGCAGGAAGCGCCAGACGTGGTTGGCGACGCCCGTGAGGGGGAACGGCCCTCCGAGCGTCTGGCGAACCTGGCGGGCGAGGCGGCCCTGCTCGGAACCTTCGAGCACCAGCCCATCGCGCAGGTCGAGGAGGGCGTTGGCCTGGCTGGGGAACTGACTGCGGTAGCGGCGCACCGCCTCTCGATCGGCCTCGCTCAGCCCGCCGGCGCCCTCCTCGACGAAGCGGAGGAAGACGCGGGCGCTGCCGGCCAGCTGGCCGAAGCCGTCGAGCAGCGCCTGCCGCAGCAGATCGCGGTAGTGGTCCAGCTCGACGCCGGCGCTCAGCTTGGCGGCGTCCTGGCGGCTGTCGGTGAAGACGACGAGCTTGCGCGAATCGCCGGGCGGGAGCCGGCGCATGATCCCGTCGGCGAGCACCTGGTTGATCTTTTGGAACCCGGTGCGGTGGCCCATGAGCGGCGAGGCCGAGCGCGCCGGGTCGATGGCGCCGCCCGCCTGGGTTTGGCCGACGCGGCCCCAGTCGGCGTCGCAGCGAGCGCACCGACTGGGCAGGGCGGTGACGGTATCGGCCTCCTCCTCGACCAGCCCCGGCACCTGGTAGAGCCAGCCGTTGGCGGGCCCGCCCATCGCCCCGCCGACCTCCACGCTGCCCGAGCCAGGCGCCAGCCGCGCCCGCACCCAGGCGCGCGCGAGGTTGAGATGGTCCCACCGCTCGCGCAAGGGACGATCGCCTTGCGGATCGCGGACGGGCCAGAAGACGGCATACTGGCCGTAGCGCTTCGGGCTCAGGGCCGGGTCGGGACAGCGCTCCAGGGCGGGCTGATCGTGGACGAGATAGGTCTCGTCCTGCTCCGGGCGCCGGAAGCCGCCGAGGTAGATCTCGCCACAGCACTGGCAAACGAGGACGTCGAGGACTCGCGCGCCGCAGTCGCACACCAGCCGCGGGGCAGCGTAGAGCCGCCCGACAGGCCGGCCAACCTCGCCCATCGCCCCCGAGCAGGCCGGGTCGCAGCACGCCCACAGGCCGAGCAGGTTGCGGAAAAAGAGGTGCATCCGCACCGGCAGGGGCGCCGGGTCATCGCGGCCGGGCCCGACGCGGGCGGCGCAGACGGCCTGGAGCAGCCCGGCGACGGCCTTGGGCTCGGCGCCCTGGCCAAACACGCGCCGCCCCAACTCGTCGGGCGCCTCGGGCCGTTCGCAGCCCTCGCGCAGCGCCTCGAGCGCCTCGGCCTGGCGGAGAACGCCCGTCAGCGCCCATTCGGGCCGGGCACGCTCCAACTCCGGCGGGCGGGTTGCCCCCAGCCGGTCGGCCAGCGCATCGACGGCAGCGAGGGGCGCCGCGGCCCACTCGTCCTGGAACGGCAGGAAGGCCGAAGACCGGCCGGCCAGCGGGGCGGTCCGGGTGGGGCGCGGCTCCTCGGGCGCGCCGCCGAGGAGGGCGAAGCGCTCGGGGGACCAGGGCACGCCGAAGAACGACTGGAGGTACTCGCGCCCTCGCGGGTCGTTCTCGTCGAGCGAAGCGCTGGAGGCGAGGAAGCGCACCTGGGGCGAGCCCGGCGCCAGCCCCAGGCGACGCAGCAGCAGCCGGATCAGGTAGGCCACCTCGGTGCCCTGCGTCCCACGGTAGACGTGGAGCTCGTCGATGACGAGGTGGAAGACGTGGGCGGGGCTGGCGCGGAGCCACGCCGCCGTCTGGTCGAAGATGCCCTCCTCCAGCTCGCGCATCAGCATGATGTTGAGCATGGAGTAGTTGGTGATGAGGAGGTCCGGCGGCGCGTCCTGCATCGTCCAGCGGTCCCAGCACTCGGCGCCGTCGAGGCTGGGGAACTGATAGCGCAGGTCGAGGTTCCCGGACACCTGGCGGGCCTGGCGCTCCAGGTCGCGGCGGGCGCGGCGCATCGCATCGCGGCGCGAATCGGTGCGGTAGCCCGAGACGGGGGTACGGCTGGTGTAGCGGCCGAAGGTGAAGCGCTGCCCGGGGCGGTATCGCGCCAGCCACGTCCGCGCCCCGGCCGTCCCCCGCGCCGGGTCGTCCACGCTGTCGGCGGCGCGGCGGAGGCGCACCATCTGGTCCTCGACGAGCGCGTTGAGCGGGTAGAGGAGCAGCCCGCGCACGCCAGCGGGCCGGCCTCGCGCCCCCCAGCCGCGCGACTCGCGCAGCAGGTACTCGAAGAGGGGCAGGAGGAAGCACTCCGTCTTGCCGGAGCCAGTGCCCGTGGTGACGACCACGTGTCGCCGGTTGCAGGCGACCTCCTCGAGGGCCCGGCGCTGGTGGGCGTAGAGCGGTCGCCCCGCCGGGAACAGTCCGTGGGCCGCGAAGTCGGCGAGCTCGGCGGCCAGCCCGAGCTCCGTGCAGGCCCGGGCGAGCGAGACGGTCGGCACGTAGGGCGGTATCGGCTCCAGCCGGGGCGCCTGGAACAGGGTGCCGGGACGGTCGAATAACTCACGCCGCTCGCGCGTGAGCGCCTCGCCGCGCAGCGGGAGGGCGCTGTCGAGGTAGCGGAGATAGAGGTCGCGCAGGTTGTCGAACAGCCCCAGAGGGTCGTCCATCCAATCTCACTCCCGATCCAGGGGCGCGTCGAGGACGCGGCGGGCCTCGTCGGCGCGAGCCGGCTCGATGAGAAGGTAACGCATCCACGCGCCGCTGTCCAGCGGCCGGGGCGCCTCGCCGCTCGGCAAGCGCAGGGCCCGGTCGAGGAGCACGGGAAGAGGGAGCCCCCCGGCCGGGACGAGCAGTTCCGCGACCGTCGATCGGTAGCGGAGCCGGCAGGCCCCGGAGCGGGCGTATTCGCGCCACCAGGCCAGCAAGCGGTGCTCCGACGCGACCAGCTCCGCCATGCGGCCGGCGGCGAGGTGGAACCAGCGCTGGCGGCCGGGCAGGCGCTCGCGATAGAGCCCGTCCCGGGTGTCGAGCGGGGCGGCGCCCAGGTCGCGCCAGGCGTGGGCCGACCGGCCTCTTGGCGGGAAGATGCACTGCTGCCACCCGGCCGCCTCGCGGGAAGGGGAGTACTTCTCGGCGTGGGGCAGGGCCGCCTTCAAAGAAGGGAGCGCGCGCAGCAAATCGAGCCCGCGCTCCTCGGCGACCGCGATCGGCGCCGGCTCGAAGTCGGCCAGGCCCCGCTCCAGCTCCTCGCGCCCGGCGCGGACGAGCCAGCGCTCGGGCCCCCGGGCGACCGCCGCGGCGTGGAAATTCGCCCCGAACTTTTCCGCCAACCACCGCCCGAGCGGGGGCGAGCGCGCCCCGTAGAGCTCGCCCTGGCCGCCGTCGGGCGAGGCCCGCCACAGGCAGACGGGCGCGACGACGGCCCAGCGCGGCGGGGTGGGGATGAGCTCGGCGTGGCCGAAGCGCTGGAGCGGGCCGGCGAGCAGGCGCAGGCAGCGGTGGGACCACGCTCGTTCGCCGCCGCGCCGGCTCAGGCGCAGCCCCTCCTGCTCGGCCAGCCAGCGGCAGGAAGCGGCCATGCGCGCGGCGGGGACGAGCCGCCGCTCACTGAGCCAGAACAGCAGAAGGTCGTGCGCTTTCATGGTGCGCCGGGGCCAGGTACTCGCGGGGCCAGTCCACCCGAAACCGCTGGGCCGAAGTGAGCGCGTCGAGCTCGTCCTCGCCGAGCCCGCGCAGCCAGGCGGCGATCCGCCGGGCCTCGCTCGCCGGCTCGGCGCGGCCCAGTTGCCACGCCGCCCACGACAACCACGTCTCCGCCGGGACGTGCCCCGGGGCGAGGGCCGCGGCCGACCTGGCGCCGGCGGGGGGCCGGGCCACGGCGCCCCAGCGCGCCACCACGCTCTCGTCGAGGGGGAGGGTGGCGGCGTCGGCGGCCACGGTCGCCAGCACGCGGAGGTTGGGCGGCCAGGGCAGCGGGGGCTCCGAGGGGAGCGTGTCGCGGTGGCCGTCGAGGAGGGCGAGCCAGGACTGCGCCCAGCACTGCGGCAGCGATCGGTTCACCTCGTGGAAGGCGAGCAGGTAGACGTGCCCCGGGTCCGCGACCGCCTCGCGCCAGAACGCGGCCACCTCGCCCGTCCAGGCGTCGCGGAAGCCGAGCCAGGTCGCCTCGACGGGCGCGAGGAGCCAGCGCCCGGTGCCCCCGAGGGCCTCGACGTAGGCGCGGCCCCAGTCCGGGCCGGGGATGAGCACCCACGGGCAGGAGAGCAGCGCCCGGTGGAGCTCGCGCGCCAGGACGGGCGGGACGGCCCCCACGCGCCGGGCCAGGGCGGGCTGAAGCCGCTGGGCCAGGAACGCCGCCGGGCCTCCCAGCGCGGCCCCCTCGACGGCGCCGTTGGAGGACGGTGCGACAGCGGCGGGCGCGACGACGGGCACGGAGGCGACGGCCCCGAGGACGCCCTGGAGCCGCCCCACCTCGCCGGCCAGGCGCTGGCGGGCCTGCTCCATCTCGCGGGCGGCGTCGCGCAGGCCGGCGTTCAACTTCTGCTGGCGTGCCTCGAGCTCGCGCTCGATCTCGTCGAGTTGCTGTTGTTTCTGCTGCCGGGCGGCGTCGAGCTCCTGGTGCTGCCGCCGCAGGTCCTGGTTCTGCCCCGCGAGGGCCTTGTTCTCCGCGATGGCCGCGGCCCAAGCCTGGTCGCGCAGGGCCGCCGACTGCCGGAGGACCTCGGCATCGACGGCCTGGCGTAAGAGCGCCTGGAACCGCGGCAGGGAGGCGAGGGCCTCGGCGTCCTTCTCGTCGGCTTCGAGGAGGCCGAGCAGTTCCCCGGCCCGGGCCCAGCGCGATTGCTCGACCTGGCGCAGGATGGGGTCGGCGTGGCGCGCGATCTCCTCGCGCAGCCAGTCGCGCCAGTCGGGGAGGGCGACGTCGATCTGGCGGACCGCGGGCCCGGCCGTCTGGCGCAGCCGCTCGATCAGCCACTTGCCCAGCTCGCGCGGCCCGGCCTGGTCCTCGACCTGCCCCCTCTCCCAGGGGGGGTCGTTGAGCAAGAACTCCTGGTGCCACCGGAGCGTCTGGTTGTGCCACGAGAAGAGGTCTTCGTCGGGGACGTCGTCGAGGGAGAACCGGAACACCCAGCGCACGCCGTCGGCGGGGGAGAGCAGGCCCTGGTCGTCGGCGACCCACGGCCCCTGGAGGCTGCCGCTCCCGCCGGCGTCGGATACGTAGATCCGGCAGCCCGCCCAGAGAGCATCGATGGCGCGCTGACCTTCCTGCTGCCGGACCTCGTCGGCCTGGACGATGAGCGAGCCGAAGGGCCAGCACTGCGGCTCCCCATCCCAGATGGGGACGCGGTAGCGGTCGTATCTGGACCCGATCTTCCAGCTTTTCTCCTCGGAGACGAAGAACTGGTACGGCGCCCACTCGCGCAGCCCCGAGGGACCGGCGTCGCCGGACCAGAAGACGCGGTCGTCCGGGGGGAAGTCGCCGGCGCGGACCTCGGCGCGCTTGCGCCAGGTGCCGTCCGTCCTTTCGAGGTGCAGCAGGGGCCGCAGTCGCCAGGGCCCGCTGTTCAATCGGAAGGGAACGCCGAAAACGCTCTCAAGGCCCATGACCGTCCCTCCCTTCGCTTCCCTTCCCTTCCGTGGGCCGCTCCCCCCGCGCTGCCGCCCTGTCCAGCAGGTGCAACAGGAGGGAGCGAGAGCCGTCGGGGCTCGCCGAGGTTGGCAAGCGCCATCGGCCGCGCCGGCGCAGCAGCCGTTCGAGGGCGAGCGCGGCGTCGGGCCCCGACCGGGGAGGCGGCGTGGCCGGCGCGGGCGGGCGCCAGGCGCCCGAGACCAGGGGGCCGCTCACGGTCTCCACGGTATCGGGCGTGCCGGTCTCGTGCGGCCAGCCGAGCGGCGGGCGCGCCCACCCCGCCCACGGGGGGCCTTCGGCGAGGGCGCTCGCCTCCTCCACCACCAGGCGCAGGGCGAGCCGCCGCTGGCCCTCGATCCAGAGGAGATACGTCCCCGGGGCCCCCAACGCCTGCTCCGCGCCGGGCGCCCGGCCGATGGCATCGACGGGATGGGACACGCCGTCGAGGACGACGCGAGCGCCCGAGGCCCCGGCGCCGACGACGCGCAGGCGCGGCGCCGCCCCGGCCATCCACACCCCGCGCCGCAAGGCAAGGCCGCCCTCCACGCGCAACTGAGGGCGGAACTGAATCAGGTCCTGCCAGGCTTCCGGCACCTCGTCTTCACGGAGGTCTTCGCGCAGGACCAGGGACAGTAACCTCCACCCGGCCGGGAGGCCGCGCAGCCCGCCGTCGTAGCCCTCGAACCGCCGTCCCTCGGCCAGGGCCGCAGCGCCGGCCTGGAACTTCTCGATGAGGGGCGCAGGCCCCAGCACCATCGCGCGGTCGCCGGGGGCGGCGTGGCGGCGCTCCAAGGTATATTCCGGGCCCGCGACGGCGAAGAGAAAGCCGGCGCGCAGCGGGCGGTAGGGGCCCGGAAGCCATTCTCCGGCCCACTCCCCCTTCAGCCCCCATGCGAGCAGGTCGCCCAGGCCGGGACCGTCGACCCGGTCCCACCCGGCGTCGGCCCGGCGCAGGAGCAGCCCCCCTTCGAGGGCGTGGGAGCGGGCCCGGACGTGCAGCCAGGCGCGCAGGGCGAGCGCCGGCGGGAGCGCGGCCCGGCCACCGGCGACGGCCCGGTGCCCCGGCGCCCCGCCCCGGTAGATGAACTGGGCCAGTTGCTCGGAGGCCGGCTCGCAGCGGTCGTCGCTGAAGACCCGCAGGGCGTGCCGCGACAGGGCCGCGCCTCCCTGCTGAAGCAGGTGGGCGCACAGGGCTT
Organism: Gemmatales bacterium; assembly: GCA_038239195.1. GTDB lineage: Bacteria > Planctomycetota > Planctomycetia > Gemmatales > Gemmataceae > JBBSEZ01. The sequence continues at coordinate 23,710 of JBBSEZ010000005.1, read as the reverse complement.
GCAGGTCCCGCCCCACGCCCAGCGAGCGCCCCGCCCGCCGCAGCGAGTCGGGCAGGTAGGTTAGCCCTGGCCCGCGGCGGAGGAGCCGTTCGAGCCACCGAGCGACGGTGGGCCCGTCGAGCGTCTCGTCGCCGGGGACGCAGCCGACCTGCCCGAGCTGGCCCGCCAGGCTTTGCAGGTCGGCGAGGCGCAGGAGCGCCTGCGAAAGGGGAAGGCAGATGTTGCGGGCGCCGCTGCCGGGCACGTCGCGCGGGACGACGAGGCGGCCACGCGCTCCCGCGTGGTAGCGGCGGTCGTTGGCCCAACGCGCGAGGTGATCGCGCCAGAGGCTGCGATGGTTCTCGTAGATCTTGCCGAGCGGAAGGGCGTACGGACGGCCGGGGAAGCTGAGCAATTCGGCGAGACGGGGCCAGTAGGCCTTGTCGGTGAACCGATCGGTGTCCCTCATTTCGTAGACGGCGAGCACCTGGAGGGCGGCCAGCCCGAATACGCTGGGGACTTCCTCGCTGAAGGCCCGCGGGAGCTCGTAGCGCGGCTCCCAGGAAGGGCGGCGGACGAGTTCCTCGCGGACGGCCTGGCGGAAGTCGTCGGCCGCCGCCTCCGCACTGCCGAAGGCATGGACAGGCCCGGCGATTTCGCGGAGGGCTTCGCGATCGACGGTAAGGAAGACGTCCTCCCCGGCGCAGTCGGCGCCAAAGTAGAACCGGCCGATGAGATCGTTCCAGATTTGGTAGTCCATCAGGCGGAGCTTCTTTGGGGCCGCACCTCGGTGTCGATGGCCACTACTGTATCCTCGCGCCCGCGGAGAATCCAGAGGTTAAAGGTCAGTCCCGAATCGCGCCGAGACGGCTCGATCGATCGTAACGGTTGCGCCGTGGGGTCGAGCGACGGGGGCTGAGCATTCTCCCCGTGGCCCTGGCCCCCTTCTCGATCACGGTTGTCGCCAGGACTGATCGCCACTGGGAGAAACCGGCGCCGGCTGGGCGGGAGTGGGGGAGGACCGGCGCGAGAAGATCCCCCACCGTTTGCTCTTGCCCCCCGCGGGCTCGCTCTCGGGGGCCGGCACGGCAGGGGCGGTACGCCGGCCCCAGCGCCGCCCAGAAGGGGCGGGCGCCTTCGTAGCGGGGGTGACGGGAGCGGCGGGGGTGGCGCTCGGCTCGCGGGCCATCCCCTGCGCCGACGGGGCGGGGGCCAGCGCAGGGGCAGGATAGACCGCGGGGGTAGGAGCGACCGCAGGGGGGGGGGCCAGGTAGGCCGAGAGTGGCGGAGCCGGGGCGCTGGCATCGGGGAGCACAATGCCCCGGCTCACTTCGGGGTATGCGACGCGACCGGGCCTGGGCAGAGGGGCGAAGACGGGGCCGCCGAAGTCGGGCGGGCCGATGGGCATTCGCTGAGGCAAACTCGACGACTGAGCCCAGGCCGGCGCCGTGAGGCCCCCGAGCAGGGCAACGAGCGCGGCGATTCGGCACGGAGAGAAAAGCATGGTGAGGCCTCCGGGTGCGGGGGGGTGGGCCTGGGCTTTAGTCTTTTATCGGGCGAAAGGCCGAGGCGATGCCACGCAATGTTGGCAATCTCAACGCGTCCCCCCTCCGGTCGTGCCGCCCTTGACGGTGCCCCGCCCCCGGTGACGGTCCTCCTCGCCCAGAGGTATCGCCGGATGTGCCGCCCGTGCCGGCTACTCCACTTCGTGGACGTCGCCGAGGACGCCCGGAGGCACGCAGACGACCAGGACGGTCAGGTCGCCCTCCGCCTTGTGCCGGGTGCCGCGCGGCACGTAGACGACCACGCCGGGGTGGAGCTCGACCTCCTCGCCGTCGAGGGTCATGGTCCCTCGCCCGGCGATGACGTGGTAGAGCTCGTCGGTCCGTTCGTGGTAGTGTAACTTCGCGTCCTGGATCTGGACGTGATGGACCTCGGCGGCGGCGCCGTCCTTCTCTTCGATGAGACAGCGGATCTGCCCGCAGGTCTCCGCCCAGGGCCGCACGTCCGCCGGGTCGCGTCGCAGGAATCGCGTGGTGGTGTGCATGTCGTCTCCTTCGCCTGGTCGTTGGGGGATGGGAAGACAACCGCCATCGTACCCGCGGGCCGGCCGGATGCAACGAAATGCGAGCGAACGCCGCTACCCCTATCGCCGAGGTTCTGATCTAATTGGCAGGTGGGCATACGCGGCATGGCGTCCTTGGGCGGGGCCATTGTCCAAAGCCGCCCGGGAGGTCCTCATGGAGCGCTGGCTTCCTGTCGTGACGGTCGTCATGGTCCTGCTGTCCGTCATTTCCCTTGTGTACTCGGTTCTCGCCCTTTTCCGCGTTCGCGGGAAGCACGCCAAGCCGCGCGCCAGTTCCTTCCGCACCAGGCAAGTCGGTCGCCACCATTTCCTTCTGGAGTTGATCGCGCTGAAGGAACCAAACGTGAGGCGGTTCCTGTCCGAACGTCCGCAGCAGATTTATTTGGCCCTCCGAGCGACCAGCCCGGGACCTCGAGAGTACGAGGCGACTCTTTCGGCCTCCCCGGGCAGCGCTGGGGAGAAGGTCGTTGTGGACCTGAACGAACGGACCGACCTGGCCCCGCTGTTCGAGGCCATCCAGAACTCGCCGAGCGCGAGAGCTAAAGGAGGTAACCTTTGGCGGAACATGAAGGGACGCCGGAAACGAAACCTGCCGAAAGCGCTCCTGTCCGAACCAGGCGGCGGCCCCAGCGACACAGCCCTGCCGCGCACAGCGGGCTCCTGAACGCCTCGGAGATTACGAAAGGGGCTGGGCCGCCGGGGTAGGGGGTGGGACGCTCGTCGCGATCATCGCCAGCAGCCTCCCCAATGGGATCGTCAAGACGGTCCTTATCTGGCTCGCGCCTGCGACGACTTTGACGCTCAGTGCCCTCTGGATCTGGGGGCGGCGGCGGGTCATCGAGTTCGTGAGCGAGCGGGAGATCAAGGTAGCGTTCGATGCCGGGAGGAAGGTCATCAGCGAGGCCCTGGACAATCAGGCCCTCACCGCCGACCAGCGCGCGGAGTTCGAGAAGAAGCGCGTCGAACTGGACCAGCGGATCGTCGAGTATCGCATGTCGAGGGTGTCCCGACGTCTCGGCCCGCCGTGAGCCACAAGACCGTTCAGCCAGCCGGGGCCTTTCTGTCAAGCAGCCTTCCGGCCCCGAAACCGCAACCCGCTGAAGGTTCGCTCCTCGTGCGTCGGCCCAACCCCTGTCATCACCACCGGCGCGATCTCGCTCAACCGCTGAACGACAGCGTCGGGGGTGGCCGAAGACAACACGGGCCCCGCCTGTCTCAATTCCTCGGTCAGGCGACTCTGCCAGGCCAGGTTCGGGGCCGCGGCGGGCGACAGGGCCGCGCCCTCGTAGGCGTCGCACACCCGGCACTCGCTCCCGGCGATCTGGTCGAGGTGGTTCACGACGATGCCGTCGAGAGGGCCGGTGACCGCGGCGGCGTAGCGGAGCTGAGGCAGGTCGAGCCAGCCGCAGCGCAAGCCCCCCTGCCAGCGGTTCCAGGGGTTGCCGGGGTCTTGCAGCCGGGCCGTCAGCTCGGGCGACCAGGTCGGGAACGGGCCCTCGCCGTGCCGGGTGGCGTAGGCCCGCGTGATGCCGACCACGGCGACCGACTCGACCTCCATCTGCTCGACCAGCTCCCAGGCGTGGTGCGCGGTGACCGTGCTCCAGGTGGTGTGCGGGTGGAAGCCCCGGTACTCGTCGAGGAGAACGCCCTGCGCCCCCTCGAAGATGGCCGTCTCGCACTCGGGCGCCTGGGCGCAAATCTGGGCCCCATTCCGGGCCGACGCGCCCAGGTCGCGGGCCACGGCCTCCGTGGTCAGGCCCCAGAGGTCGAGCTCGCGCAGGGGGCCGTCGCCGACGAGGTGGATGAAGTCTTGCAGTTCCAACAGGGCCCTCTGACGAAGGAGCTCGAGCTTGTCGCGCAGGGCGCTCCCGTCGCGGAGGTCGGCGGCGAAGAGGGCGTCCTCGCCGTGCTTCAGCCAGTAGCTCCGGGCCTCGCCGATGCCCTGGCCGCACGAGCCGTGTTTGCCCGCGTCGCGCGACAGCTCGCGCAACTGATTCAGCGCCCGATGCCAGACGGTCGTCACCAGGCACCGAGGATGGACCGCCAGCAGGTCGGTCGGGTTGTCCACGCCCAGCTCGGCCAGGTGCCGGGCCTCGCGGAGCATCGCGGGCGGGTCGATGATCACGTTGGGCCCCAGGTAGGTTTTCGGCCTCCTCGCCCCTCCCGCCAGGGTGCCGGCCCCGAACTGCGCGAAGGTGTGCCGCCGGCCATCGGGGAGCTCCACGTTGTGCCCGGCCTGGCTCCCGCCGCAGTAGCGCACCACGAGCTCGGCGTCGTATTCGCGCGTCAGGAAATCGACGGCGGCGCCCTTCCCCTCGTCGCCGAAGCCCAGCCCGACGGTGATGATGGCGCGCTTCACGATGGTTCCTCCTTTGTCGGGGCCCAGAGCTCTGGCTTGCCGTTTCGCGAGGCGCCAGCACCACGCGAAACGGCAAGCAAGAGCTCTGAGCCCGTGCTACCTCGTCCGCACGGGGTTGTCCATGCCGCCGCGCTCGCTCGTGGCCCGCACGACGGCGCGGGCGACGGACGCGGTGGCGCCGGCCTCCTCCAACTCCTCGGTCAGGCCCTCCAGGCCCACCTTGCCCTCGGCCAGGCCGATCGTCGAGGCGATCAGCTCGCAGATGCCAGCCGGCTCTTCGAGGCGCAGCACGTTTTCGCCCAGGAGCCCCACCCAGCGGCGGTGGATCGCCCGGTTGTCCCAGTACATCGTCAGGCGCGGCAGGACGTAGTAGACGTCGTAGGTCTGCCGGAGCTCGGCGAGCACGTCCTCCACCGGGACGTCGGCCTCCAGCCCGTCGCCGATCACCCTGGCGACCTCCTTGCGCTTGACCTTCGGGTAGGGGGCCTCGTCGCCGATGATGAAGAGGTAGCCCCGCTTGCCGCGCTTCTCCCAGCAGTCGAGGGCGGTGTGTCGCGCCAGGAAGTGCATCGCCAGCTCGTACGACTCCTTGACCTGCCCCCCACCACCCCCCTCCAGGAAGAGCTTGCCCAGGTCCTCCTCGATCTCGATGCCCGACTCGAACTGGCCCACCTGCAACGGCGCGTCGTCGCAGGTGGCGTCGCCGATGGCGCCGATCAGGATTTGGGGGTGTTCCAGATAGCCCTTCCCGATCAGCAGGCCCATCAGCCGGGGCAGGCTCTTCTGGAGGATGCGCGGCACCGCCTGCATGCTCCCCGTCACGTCGAAGAGGACCGCGACGCCGTGGCTCTCGGGGTGGGCCTCGCTGTCGCGCGACTCCCGCACCGCGACGCCGTACGGGCTCATCTTCTCGTGGGCCCGCCGCGCGGCCTTCCCCCTCCGGATCGCGTCGTTGTGCTCGAACGCGTCCTTGCCCGCCTCCGCGCGGAGCCTCGCCCGCTCCCTGTAGTCGTCGTCCGACCACCGTGTGCCGCCCATGTCGTCTCCTCCCGTGATGGTCCCCTCCGTCCGACGCACCCCGGGCCTCGCCGGTCCGATCTGAATGCGTCATGACGACACTATTCTACGGCTACTTAGTGTCAAGTCAACGCTAATAAAAAGGAATGCGCGAAATGGTGCCCGAGATAGGGGCTGGTGGCTCGCTCCTTCGCCTACTTCCGCAGCGACCTGGCCTTCCTCTGAAAGAGCTCCAGCCAGGCCAGCGTCAGGGCGTCGCCGATGTCCTTCGACCGCCGCAACTCCTCGGGCGGTTTGCCCCAGTAGAAGCCGAACCAGCCGGCCGCGATGCCCTTCGAGCCGTCGATGAACTTCTCGAGGTCGATCGCCGAGCACTTCAACGGAAACGTCTCCTCGACCACCACTGGCTTGCCCATCGCGAACCCGGCCAGCGTTTTCAGCGCCCTGTCCACTCCACCTTTCTCGGGGTAGAGGTGAACGCTGATGAAGTCGAGGTCGGCCGCGACCTCGCGGGGGACGAAGCCGGAGGTCAGCCCCGGGCGATCGAGGGACCAGTCAACCAGGCCCACCGTGAGCGGATGGCGACGGTCCACTTTGCGAACTTCGGCGGCCAGCCTCTTGACCCAGGCGCGGGCGACCTCGGGACGGCGGCGGGCGCCCGGGTCGAGGGACACGAACTGGACGAAGTGCTTGCCGCCAAACGCCGGGCCGAGCCAGTCGCCGGCCTTCCGCTTCCCGCCGGCGACGACCGGCTCGTTCATCAGGTCGTAGCAGAAGACGGCGGGGCTGGCGGCACAGCGACCGGCGATGGCCCTCCAGAAGCGAGCCTGCACCTCCCAGCGGTCCCGCTCGGCGAGCTTGTCGTACCAGCCAGGAACGTCCTTCTTGTGGTAGCAGCCCAGGCCGGTCAGGTTCAGGTAGAGCCGCTCCTTCTCGGCCAGCTTCACCAGCCGGTCGAGTTGTTTGAGGGCCTTGCCGTTGGGCCTGTCGGGGCCTTCCATGAACTTGCCGAGCTGGAGGTGAACGCGGACGACGTTGGCCCCCAGGCGCTTCATCTCGCGGAAGTCCTTCTCGACGCGGGGCCATTCCGCCTCCCAGTAGTCCTCGATGAGCCGCCCCTTGTCGTCGTGGTCGTAGTTGAGGCCCCAGGGAACGAAGGCCCGGCCGGAGGGCGCCAATACGAACGCCTTCTTGTCCGGGGAGACCTTGACCCACTCCATCTCCGCGCCGCAAGCGGCGCCGGAGACGGCGGCGAGGGCCCGACAGGCGAGTACGAGGGCAACCCAATGGCCGAGGCGGAGGCACGGCATGAGGGTGTCTCTCCGGAACCAGAGTTGTGGGGTCAGGGGTCGTCGCGATGGACCGTCTCGGGGGAGAACGCGGGAACGCAGACCGCGACGTACTCGGCCCCGTCATCTCCGGGCGTGCTGTACTGCACCCACTCGCCGCCGCGCACCAGGACTGCCTGCCCCGCCCGAACGTCGAGGGCGCCGTCCCGGTGGGCCACCCGCAACGTGCCGCGGAGCACGACGGTGTACTCGTCGAACTCGGGGGCCTGCCCCGGCTCCACCCATCCGCCGGGGCTGCGCATGTGGGCGATGCTCAGAGCAGTGTCGCCGCTGTTCACTCGCCCCACGTACTCGTCGATCAGCTTCGGCTTGTTGCCCGCTGCGGTGATGCGGGTGGGCTTGGCGATGAGCGTTGGCATCCGTCCTCCTCCTCGATGCACGGCCACGGCGCGCTTCGACCGATAAGATAATGTGGACGAGGTCAAGGTAAGGCGAGCGGGGGATGGCCGCAAGGCAGAGACCGCGCCGAACAAACTTTCCGAGAGGATGGGCCACGTGCGTCAAGCCGTTGCAGCCACACTGTCTCTCGTCTCGTTCTTCGCTCCGGGCCTGCCCGCGGCGCGGGGGGCGGAGGCGAAATCGCTCTTCGACGGCAAGACGCTCGCCGGCTGGGAGGGCGACACGAAGAAGACGTGGCGCGTCGAAGACGGGGCCATTGTCGGCGGCTCGCTGGAGCGCCTGGTCCCCCGCAACGAGTTTCTCTGCACCACGAAGAGCTACGGCGACTTCGAGCTCAAGGTGAAGTTCAAGCTGCTGGGCGACCGCAAGCACGCCAACGCGGGGGTGCAGTTCCGCAGCAAGCGAATCCCCAAGCACCACGAGGTGATCGGCTACCAGGCGGACGTCGGGCAGCACTACTGGGGGGCGCTGTACGACGAGTCGCGGCGGAACCGCGTCCTCGCCCAGCCGGAGAAGAAGCTTATCGAGAAGGTGGTCAAGCACGACGACTGGAACGACTACGTTATCCGCTGCGAGGGGCCGAGGGTGCGCCTGTGGCTCAACGGCACGCTGACGGTGGACTACGTGGAGAAGGACGCGAAGATCGAGCGCGCGGGGATCATCGGGCTCCAGGTCCACGGCGGGGCCAAGGCGAAGGCCTTTTACAAGGACATTCGGATCGAGGAACTGCCGAAGAAGTGACGTTCGAGGTGGGAGAGCGCCCGGCCTCGCGTCCCCGATTGCAGGAGCTCCCAATGTCCGACGTCCCGGAGTGGCTTAGCCCCCTGGTCGAGGCCGTGGCCGAGGCAATGACGGCCCACAACGTACCGGGGCCGCTGGGCCTCCGCTACCGCGAAGAGGAGGGGGCCTGGGAGGTGCTGCTCTACCTTTTGCCGGTCGAACTGGTCGGAGGTGCCCAAGACGGCGGGGTGGTTTCGCCCGGCTTCGAGCTCGACCTCGAACGGGTGCGCTCCGCTTTCTCGCGGGTGGACGCCCTGAGCTGGAACGCTCACCCGGCCGATCCCGAGCACGATGCGCCTTACGTCTCCCTCGAGGGCGAGCTCGGCGGCCGACAGGTCTGGCTTCGCGTGCTGGCGTTCGCGCCCGAGGACGAAGGGCCCGGCGCGAAGATCGATACGGCGGGGACGTGACGAGCCCGGTCACTCGCGGCGATCCTTGTCCGTTCGGCCGAAGCCGCGCATCTCCATGTTGTCCCCGCGCAAGTCCTTCTTGAATTCGTCCCACTGGCTCTTCTCGCCCTCGGCAGCACACCCGACGCCGAGGAACAGCGCGAACGCGAACACCCACAGGCGCCTCATGGCTCCCCCCTCCCGCACGATAATGGAATGGTTCCGCACCGGGCTATAACCATCCCGCTCCGCCGATGCAAGAGGGGCTTTCTCGGCAGTGCGCGTCGCTCATTCGTCGAGGAAGGCCGTCAAGGTCTCCAGGCTGTAGCCTTCCCAGTCCGGCCAAGCCCGGGGCAACACGTCCGCCTCCGGGCCCTGGGCCCCATCGGTCCGCGGCTCGGAGAGTGCTTCTCGTTCTCGTTCTGCCATGCTCGCCTCCCTCTTGTGGGCTGATGGTCGCCATTCTCGTTTCTCCTCGCCTCCCGATCAAGGGGCGATTCCCTCCCTTCGGCCGCGCGCTACCGTCGGCCTGCGACAGGTCCGGCAGAACCATCCGGGTCGCGGAAAAGCTGCCATCTTTCCTCACCGGCCCCGTCTCCCTGACGCGCCCGACCGTAAAATGAAGAGGAGACGTCCCGCGCTGGCGCGGCCCTTCGCGGGCAGAGCGGAGATCAACGTGGCGAACCTGAAGAAGAGCGTCCCCGAGAACGTCCCAGGCGATTTCTTCGTGGACGCAACCTGCATCGACTGCGACACCTGCCGGCAAATCGCCCCGGCCGTCTTCGGCGAGGCACCCGCCCACGCTTTCGTCCACCGCCAGCCGAGTGCCCCCGACGACCGACGCCAGGCCTTGCGGGCCCTCGTCTCCTGCCCCACCGGCTCCATCGGCTACGTGGGCGAGGACAGGCCGCAGTCCGCGATGGACGACTTCCCCCTCATGGTCGAAGGGGGCGTCTCCTACTGCGGCTTCAACTCGCCGAAGTCCTACGGGGGGAACAGCTACTTCGTCCGCCACCCCGAGGGCAACTGGCTGATCGACTCGCCGAAATACCTCCCTCGCCTGGTGAATCGGCTGGAGGCCCTGGGCGGGGTGGCCCACGTGTTCCTGACCCACCGGGACGACGTGGCCGACGCCGATCGGTATGCGGAGCGGTTCAAGAGCAAGCGCTACGTCCACCGGGCCGAGCTGTCATCGCAGCCCGACGCCGAGGTGGTCCTCGACGGCGACGAGCCGATCGAGCTGGCCCCCGACTTCCTGGCCATTCCGACGCCCGGCCACACGGAGGGGCACTGCGTCCTGCTCTTCGAGGGGCGCTTCCTGTTCACCGGCGATCACCTCGCCTGGGACCGGCACGGCCGGCAGCTCGAGGCGTTCCCCGATCATTGTTGGTACTCGTGGCCTCGACAGGTCGAGTCGATGCGCCGATTGGCCGACTTCTCCTTCGAGTGGGTGCTGCCGGGCCACGGGCAGCGCGTGCGGTTGCCCCGCGCCGAGATGGGCCGGCAAATGCGGGACTTACTGGCGCGACTGGCCGAGCCGAGGGCCTGAGCGCTCGGCGAACAGAGCGGCAAGCCCCGCTGAGAGGCTGTGAATTTATTCCAGATCACCCCGTCAGCGGACTATCGATATAAGGACTTACGGCGATGATCGGGGATTAATTCACAGGCTCTGAGCCGTCCTACGAGCATGGACGGCTCAGGAGAGCCGTCCTACGGGTAGGCTTTTTCCTGCCGGTCGGCTTACTTCCCCAGCGCCTTGCCCACCTCCGCCAGATCGCCGGTCCAGCGGAGCTCCACCGCGTGGCCCTCGCGCGTGACGGTCATCCCCTTCGCCTCCTTGCTCAGTGCGAGGAAGTACCCTTCGAGCCGGCGCGCGGCAGCCTCGCCGGTCCCGCCCAGGGAGAGGGAGGCACGGGCGGGCCGTTCGGGGCGGAGCGAGAGGGCAAACGTCCGCACCAGTTTCAGCCGCTCGATCCCCTCGGGTTGGAGTTGGTCGGCCACCAGTTTCGGCCAGCCTTTGGACCAAGTCGAGACCTCGCCCACGGCCCACAGCGGAGACGCCGCGAGCTCCGGCGCAATCAGGTCGCGCACGCTGCTCGGGAGGTGCTTGTAGTCCTCCACCGGCTGGCGCGGGACGTCGCCCATGTTGGGCGCAACCAGAGCGCGCAGCACCAACGTGCGCTCGTCGGCGCACCACAACAGTGCGTTCCGAAACCCTCGCGGCACGCCCTTGAGCGAGAAGGAGTGGACGCCGTTGCGGGCGTCGCCGGCGACGTTGCGCGGCCTGGCCTCGAGGTCGGCAATCACCCGTTCGGCGTCGTAGCGCTCCCGGGTGCGCACGACCACCGTCACGCCAGGGAGGAGTCGGTCGTCCGCCCGGGCGCCGACCGCCAGCAGTTCGACGTCCTTGAGCGCCAGGCCGGCCCACTTCGCGACGGCCGAGAGCGACAGGGCCTCATCGCCCACCTTCGTCTCCCCCGCGAGCAGTTTCTTCCCGGCCGCGCCTCCCTGGAGCACCGAGACGCGCGCGACGACGAGCACGTTAGTGTCGGAAGGCAGATAGCCCAGCGCCGACAGCGGGTTGGGCGGGATGGCGGGCCCGGGCTCGAGCTCGCTGGCAGGTCGGCCGGGGCGCAGATGGCGCTTCTTGACGAGCCCGCGGTCGTTCTTGCGGCGGAAGTCCTCGGTCATCAGGGCGTAGGTCAGGCCGATCCCCGCCATGAGCACCATCACGCCCACCACGAGGGCGGCGAGCCGGCGGTTGGCCGGCCGGGCCGCGCGCCGGACGGCACCGGGGAGCAGCGGGGCGGCCGCGTTGCTCGCCGCAGGCCCTGCGACGTCGGGCGAGCCGTCGAGGTCCGCAGTGGGCTGGGTCAGGGCGAACGCCTCGCCGCAGCGCGGGCAGACGACCTTGTGCCCGGCGGGCAGGCCGGCCGCCAGCGGCACCTCGGCGTTGCAGTACGGACAGCTCAGCAGTGTGGCGTTCACAGGCGGCCCTCGGACACGAGCGGACGAAGGCCTCGCTCCCGCGCGGCCGATCCGTACATTGTCCCGGCGCCGGCGCGCCCTGTCCAGGGGAGCGGGCCGCCCATCTCATTTAGCCGCCGAGCTCCGCTCGGCGCGGCGGACAACCCAGGAGGCAATCGTGGTCCCCTTCGACGTCCTCATCCGCGGCGGGCGCATCATCGACGGCACCGGAAATCCCTGGTTCCACGGCGACGTCGGCATCGTCGGGGACCGCATCCGCGCCGTCGGCACGCTCACGGGGGCACAGGCTGGCACCCACCTCGACGCTGCGGGCATGGTCGTGGCGCCAGGCTTCATCGACGCCCACGTTCACGGCGACCTGGCCCTCTTCGCCGACCCCCTGCACGAGCCCGCCATCCGGCAGGGCGTCACCACCTACGTCGTCGGGCAGGACGGCGTCGCCATGGCGCCGGCCTCCCCGGCCACCCTCGAGTACACGTGCCGCTACACGGCCGGCTTCAGCGGCGGGCGCGACTGGCTCGCGCGCCCCCCCGCCGACCGCCCGTCCTGGTCGAGCGTCGCGGAGTACCTCGCTTGCTTCAACGGCCGATCCGCGCTCAACGTCGTCGCCCTTATCCCCAACGGCAACGTCCGCCTCGAGGCGATGGGGCTCGCCACCCGGCCGCCGAGCCCGGAGGAGCTGCGCGCCATGCGCCGCCTGGTGCGCGAAGGCATGGAGCAAGGGGCCGTCGGGCTGTCGAGCGGGCTCGATTACATTCCCAGCCGCTACGCCGAGGCCGAGGAGCTCGCTGCCTTGTGCGAGGAAATTGCCCCCTTCGGCGGCGTCTACGTCACGCACATGCGCCGCTACGATCCGGAGGGCGTACTCGGTTCGATGGACGAGGTCTATCAGATCGGCCGATCGGCGGGCATCGGCGTTCACGTGTCGCACTTCAACAGCCGCGCCGACCTCGTCGTGCCCAAGCTCGACGCCGGACGCGCCGAAGGCGTGGACGTGACCTTCGACCTCTATTGCTACCTCGCCGGTAGCTCTCTCCTGGCCATGTACGCGCTCCCGCCGTGGGTGCAGGAGGGCGGCGTTGCCCCAACCCTGGAGCGCCTGCGCGACAGGAGCGTGCGCCGGCAACTCCGCGAGTGGTTCGCCTCCCCGAGCCACCCGCTCGAGAGCGTGCGCCTCAGCTACGTCGCGGCCAGCGCCTACCGGGGCTGCGAAGGAAAGTCGCTGCCCGAGGCGGCTGCCCTGATGGGCGCCGACGACGTGGGGGAGCTCGTCTGCGACGTGCTCGCGGCGAGCGAACTGGCGGTCGGCTGCGTGGTGCCGCACCGCCAGCGCACGGCCGCGGACGTCGCCGCCCTGTTGCAGCACCCGGGGATGATGGGCGGCAGCGACGGGATCTTCACGGGCAACTTCCCGCACCCGCGGGGGACCGGCTGCTTCGCCCGTTACCTGGGGCACCACGTTCGCGACGAGCGCGCCTGGTCGCTGGAGACGGCGGTGCAGCGCCTGGCGGCCCACCCGGCGCAGCGCTTCGGCATGGCCGATCGCGGCCTGCTCCGCGCCGGCATGGCGGCCGACGTCGTCGTGTTCGACCCGGCGACGATCGGCGATCGCTCGACGTTCGAGGACGGCAAGCTCCTCGCGGTCGGCGTCGAGCACGTGCTGGTGAACGGGAAACTGGTCCTGCACGCCGGCCAGCGCACCGCGGCACTGCCGGGCCGCGGGCTGCCGAGAACGTGACGGCGGTCGGGGATGAAGCGCATGACAGGCGCTGAGAAAGTCGCCTGTGAACGCGGAGGCAGTTGGAAGGCCCCTGGTCGCCCAACCTTTCATCATTCCCCGCCCGGAAAACGGGCTATGATCGCCTCGCGCGCGCGAATGGGCTGCCGCTCGCGCAACGCTCACAAACGCCGAAGTGCCACGGCACGCATCGGTTGAGTTCGCCAGCCTCGAACCGATGCGGCCAATGCCCGTCCCTCGGCATGCTGATTGCGTTACAATCCACAAGTGCCGACTGCTTCTTGCCCGCGCCCTCTCTTCGTGCGTCCTCTCCCCTGCGAAGTTGCTCTCCCGGCCCTCTGTTTCGCCCGACCTACACCGGGAGGCTTCAACCGTGATTGGCTACCTCATCGACATGGACGGCGTCGTGTACCGCGGCAGCCAGTTGCTGCCGGGCGCTGAGGAGTTCATCGGCGAGCTCCGCCGTGCCGACGTGCCGTTCCGCTTCCTGACCAACAACAGCCAGCGCAGCCGGCGCGACGTGGCGATCAAGCTGCGCCGCCTGGGCATCGACGTCGAGGAGGAACACGTCTTCACCTGCGCCATTGCGACCGCCCGGTTCCTGGCCAGCCAGAAGCCGCACGGCACCGCCTACGTGATCGGCGAGGGTGGGCTGCTGACGGCGCTGCACAACAATGGCTATGCGATCGTGGATCGCGACCCCGACTACGTCGTGGTGGGCGAGGGGCGCACGCTCACGTTCGAGATGCTGGAGACGGCGCTGGGCATGATTGGTGGCGGGGCGAAACTGGTGGCGACCAACCTCGACGCCAGTTGCCCGACCCAGCACGGCCTGCGCCCGGGCTGCGGCGCCATCGTCGCCATGCTGGAGACGGCCAGCGGGGTGCGCGCCTTCAGCGTGGGCAAGCCCAGCCCCCTGATGATGCGCGCCGCCCGCAAAGAGATCGGGCTGCGCGCGGACCAGACGGTGATGATCGGCGACACCATGGAGACCGACATCCTGGGCGGGACGCAGCTCGGCTATCGCACCGTTCTGGTGTTGAGCGGCGGGACGGCCCGCGCCGACCTGGCGCGCTACGCCTACCAGCCGGACCTCGTCGTCGAATCGATCGCCGATCTGGTGCATGCGCGCCTGGTCGAAGCGTTTGCGCCGGGGAGGGAGGGCGCGGTCTCGGCGGACATGCTGGAGACGACTTCCGTTTGAGGCGAGAAGGGGAGCGATTTGGGGCGCGAATGCTAGCGTCGGGGCCTGCCGTTGCGTATAGTGCCAGCAGGGGCCGGGCATCGGGCCCGGGGCCGTTCCTGCCTCCCCTGGGGCACACCGCCATGCCGATCGACGTCACCTGTCCCGACTGCTCCAGCACGCTCCGCGCTCCCGACGACGCCGTCGGCCGGCAGGTCCGCTGTCCCCGGTGCGAAACCGTCCTCACCGTGCGCGATCCGGGAGGAAACGGGCCCGGGACGGGCATGACCGATGAGCGCCTCCCCGCGCGCGCCCGGCCCGCCTACCGGGAAGAGGAACGGGAGGAGGAACGGGGCCCGCGCGAGAGGCGCGACCGCGACCGGGAAGATGACAGAGGCCCGTCGCGGTCGCGCGACCGCGACGGACTGCCCCCTCGGGGACCAACACCGGGGGGCAGCCAGGTCGCGATGGGGCTGGGCATCGCCTCGCTGGTGTGTGGCATCGTGGCGGTCCCGTTCGCACTCTTCCCCTGCACGACCGTCTTCGGCCTGGTGCTGGCCGGGGTGGGGCTGGTGCTGGGCGTCACGGGCGGCATCCTCGCGATGATGAAGCAAGGGCAAGGGGTCGCCTTCCCCATCGCAGGCTCGGCGGTGAGCCTGCTGGCTGCCAGCTTCTTCGCCTTGTGGGCCTTCGTCTGCGCCGGCTTCATCTCCAGTAGCAAGCAATCGTTCCAGCAGGCGCAGCAGGCGGCCGAGCAAAACCAACTGCTCGCCGACGATCGGCAAAAGGCCAATCTGGTCGCGCAAGGCTATCTCGAGGCCGGCCGGGACGTCTACAAGGACGGCCGCGTCGAGGTTCGCATCGTTTCGATTACCCTGGGGCCCATCACCCTCGATCGCCCCGGGGCGGCCCCTGCGGTGTTCGACACGAACTACGTGCGGGTGAAGGTGTCGGTGCGGAACGTGTCGGGGAAAGACCTCGACTACAAGAGCTGGGGGCTGGCGACCCAACTCGGGGGCGTCAACACCCCACGGTTGAACGACGGCATGAGGGGCACCGTGGCCCCCTTCCGCCTGGGCCCCAACGTCCAGGCGGTCGGGCAGCAGAAAGACACGGTGCTGCGGCCGGGCCAGGAGATCACCGACCTGATCGTCTTCGAGAAGGGCTGGTTGAGGAAGTCCAACTGGCAGATGGACCTCCCGGGCATGGCCGTCGGCGCCGCCCAGCCCGTCCGCTTCCTGGTCCCCAAGGCGATGGTCCCCTGGGAGTAGCGAGCCGGACCGTTCCCTTCCGCAACGGGCGTGGAGACGACCTTCCAGGAGGGCCCTCTCCACGCCCTCCGCTTGCCGGGCCAACGCCAGGTCCTTCTCGGCCGGACGTCTCGGCGCGAGCCTATACAACGAACCGTGCCCCCCCGCCCTCCCGCCTGCAAGCCCCCCCGAGGAAGAACATGGCCGCCAAGAAGGTCCTGATGCTGGTCGGCGATTACGTCGAGGACTACGAGGTGATGGTCCCCTTCCAGGCCCTCCAGATGGTCGGCCACACCGTCCACGCGGTCTGCCCCGGCAAGAAGGCGGGCGACAAGGTGCGCACCGCCATCCACGACTTCGAGGGCGATCAGACCTACAGCGAGAAGCCCGGCCACAATTTCGCGCTCAACGCGACGTTCGCCGAGGTCAAGGCGAGCGACTACGACGCCCTCGTCCTCCCCGGCGGGCGCGCCCCGGAATACCTGCGCCTCAACGAACAAGTCATCGGCATCGTGCGTCACTTCGCCCAGGCGGGAAAGCCGATCGCGGCGATCTGTCACGGCGCTCAACTGCTCAGCGCCGCCGGCGTGCTCAAAGGGCGCGCCTGCTCGGCCTACCCCGCCGTCGGGCCGGAGGTGACGGCCTCGGGCGGCACTTTCAAGGACGTCGCCGTCGATCGGGCGCACGTGGACGGCAACCTGGTGACGGCGCCGGCCTGGCCGGCGCACCCGGCCTGGCTGGCCCGCTTCCTCGAAGTGCTCGGAACGCGGATTCAGCCCTGAGCGAGCCCTCACAGGAGCGCCGATGCACGTTTGCCTGTTCGACATAGACGGGACGTTGATCTCCAGCGGCGGGGCCGGCAAGGCGGCGCTGGAGGCGGCACTGGCCGAGGACTTCGGCATCGACCGGCCCATCGAGGCGCTCCAACTCAGCGGCCGCACCGACGTCGCCATCGTCACCGACCTGCTGCTGTATCACGGCATGGACGACACTGCCGAGGTGCGCCGCCGGCTGCTCGTGGCCTACCTGCGGCACCTGCCGCGCTGCCTGGCGACGGGGATGGGGCGCGTCCTCCCCGGCATCGCCGAGTTGCTGGAGTTGCTGCGCGGGCGAAAGGACGTCGTGGTCGGACTGCTCACGGGCAATGTCCGTGCCGGGGCGAGCCTCAAGCTGGGGCACTTCGGGCTGTTCGAGCACTTCGCCTTCGGCGGCTTCGGCGACTTGCACCACGACCGCGACGACGTGGCGCGCGAGGCCCTCGTCGAGGCGCACCGCCACCTCAACGGCGCGGTCGTCGCGGAGAAGGTGTGGGTGATCGGCGACACCCCGCTCGACGTCCGCTGCGCCCGCGCCATCGGCGCCCGAGCGGTGGCGGTGACGACGGGTTGGCACAGCCGCGCGGAGCTGGCGGCGTGCGAGCCGGACCTGTTGCTGGACGATCTGGGCAACCCGGCGCGTTTGCTCGCCGGATTGAGGGCGTAGCGCCGAGGCGCGAAACGACAAGCAAGCGAGGGCGCCCTTTCTCTCCTCTCTTGCTTGTCGTTTCGTGCCCCTGCCCTCCTCTCCCCCAGCGCGGTATAGTGACTCCCTGCGGCCTCAGTGTGCCCTCTCACCCCGGCCGAGCACGGGAGACGTCACCATCATGCATCTGCTGCCCCACCATCTCGCGCGCCCCCTGGCCCTGGCGGGCCTTCTTTTCGTCGGCGTCGCCGGCGCTGCCGACTGGCCGCGCTTCCGCGGCCCCAACGGCAACGGCACCGCCCCCGACAAGGACGTCCCCGTCGAGTGGACGGCCAGCAACGTCCTCTGGAAGGCCCCCCTGCCCGGCGTCGGCCACTCCTGTCCGACGATCGTCAAGGACCACATTTTCCTGCAATCCGCCACCGCGACCGAGCGCATGCTGATCTGCCTCGACACCGGCGGCAAGGTCTTGTGGAAGAAGTCGGCCCCCGGCGGCGTGGGGAGAACGCACGACCAGAACACGATGGCCTCGTCCACCCCGGCCAGCGACGGCGAGCGCGTCTACAGCGTCTTCTGGGACGGCAAGGGCGTCGCGCTGTTCGCCTACGACTTCAAAGGCAAGCTCGCGTGGAAGGAGAAGCTGGGCGCCTTCAAGAGCCAGCACGGGCCCGGCTTCTCGCCCATCGTCCACGACGGCAAGGTCATCGTCAACAACGACCAGGACGGCAGCGCCGTCCTATTGGCCTTCGACGCCAAAACGGGCAAGCGCGCCTGGCGCGTCGAGCGCAAGGCGTTCCGCGCCTGTTACTCGACCCCGTTCGTGCATCCGGCCGGGCGCGGGCAGGCCCAACTCATCGTGGCCAGCACGGCGGGGATCGCCGGCTATGACCCGCGCAGCGGCAAAGAGGCGTGGAGCTACACGTGGAGCTTCCCCGGCATGGCGCTGCGCACGGTCGCCTCCCCCATCGCCGCCGACGGGCTGGTCTTCGCGACGGCCGGCGACGGGCGCGGCGATCGGGAGATGATCGCCGTCAAGCTCGGCGGCAAGGGCGACGTCACCCGAACCCACCTCGCCTGGGAGAAGAACAAGAACACGCCCTACGTGCCTACCCCGCTGGCGCACAAAGGCCATCTGTACGTGGTCAACGACGACGGGCTCGCCGCCTGCTACGTCGCGAAGACGGGTGCCGAGGTGTGGCGAGAGAGGCTCGATCGCAACGTCGGCAAGGTTTCGGCCTCGCCCGTACTGATCGACGGCAAGGTCTACGCCTTCGACGTGCGCGGGAACGTTTTCGTGTTCGCCGCCTCGCCGACGTTCGAGTTGCTGGCCAGGAACGCCGTGGGCGAGAGCGTGTTCTCGTCGCCGGCGGTCGCCGACGGGCGGCTGTACGTGCGCGGGAGCAAGCACCTGTTCTGCATCGGCAAGGCAAAGTGAACCAAGGAGATCGCGAATGAGAACGTCCCTGACCGCCCTCGTCCTGGGCGCGCTGGCGCTGACGGCCCATGCCGCGCCCGGCGACAAGATCGCTCCCGGAGGCAAGAAGAAGATGGATCGCGTCTTCGAGATGCGGACCTACCACGCGGCGCCGGGCAAGATGACCGCCCTGCACGCGCGCTTCCGCGACCACACCTGCAAGCTGTTCGAGAAGCACGGCATGACGATCGTCGGCTTCTGGGTGCCCACCGACGCCAAGGAGGCCGAGAAGAACCTGGTGTACGTCCTCGCCTACCCGAGCAAGGCGGCGGCCGACGCGAGCTGGAAGGCGTTCCGCGAAGACCCCGCCTGGATCAAGGCCAAGGACGAGTCGGAGCGCGACGGCGCGCTCGTCTCGCGCTACGAGTCGGTCTTCCTCAAGCCGACCGATTACTCGCCGATCAAGTGAGCGTGACTTCGCGCCACACACGGAAGGGCTGGGGCCCTCTGTTGCAACCTTGACCAAAGGAGGGTTTGCAAGCCATGTTTGCGACCAAACTGAAGGTGGCCCTTGTCGCGCTAAGCGTGCTTGGCGCCAGCCTGGGGATGCTGGCTTGCAGTGAGGCCGCTGCGCCCCTGCCGGCAGAACGCCTGCCCGTCGCGCCGGCGAAGGGCAAATTGCTTCGCCTGCTCCAAGAGCGGTTGAAGATCGCCGAAAAGGAGTTCGAGGCCCGAAACCGGGAGTATATGGCGGGCCGAGGCTTATTGAGTTCGCTGCACGACGCTTCGCGCCGCTTGCTCAAGGCGGACCTGGAGCTCGCGCGGAACAAGGCTGCCCGCATCGCGGCCCGCCGGGCGGAGGTGAGACGAGCGACGGAGACCGCGAAATTGCTCAAGGAGCAATACGACGCCGGGCGGCTATCGGCAGTTGACCACTTGCAGGGCGAGTTCTATCGGCTGGACGCCGAGATCGAGCTGGAGCGGGAGTTGAGCAGATGATCGTCGCGGATCGACGGGGAGCGGCGCCACTCCTGGGGCTCGCGGCAGGAAAACCCTCCCTGTTGGAGGGCTCTCCCGAGCCTTCCGGACGGCTCAGGAGAGCCGTCCTACCAAGCGGACGGCTCGAGAGCCGTCCTACCAAGGGAACGTTCCACCTTCCCCTCGCCTTCCAAAGCCTGCATGGCCCTGCTCCACCTCGAACCTCTGTCGTCGCGCACCGCCAAGGGCGACGTCCTGCGCTTCCTCTGCGAGCAGGGCGGGCTCGACCGCGCGCAGGTCGGCCGCATCGACCTCCAGGGACGCACCGCCACCATCGAGGTGCCCGACAGTCGCCTCTCCCGCCTCGTGTCTGCCCTCGACGGCGCCAGCCTGCACGAGCGCCCGCTGCGCGCCTGGTCCAGCGGCGCGGCCGCGGGCGCGCCCGACAACCACTTCGCGCGCCTCGCCGACTTGCTCGAACTGGATTCGGAGGCCGAGGCGCGACGGGTACGCGAACAGATGCAGCGCCTCGCGCCGCACGAGGCCGAGGCCGCTGGCCACAGCCTCATCGACCTCGTCGTGCAGGACGCCCACGCCGGCCTCGGCGGGCGCTTCCTGCTGGCGCTCGCCAAGCGCAAGCAGGCCCCCTTGCCCTGGACGCGCCTCCACACCGGCGCGCCCGTCGTCCTCTCCCTGCAAGGCAAGACGCGCGACGCCGGCCAGCGCGGGGTCGTGTGTGAGCGCGAGGAGCGCCTCCTCCGCGTCGCCTTCAACGAGCCGCCCGACGAGGAAGAGACCGGCGCGCTCTATCGGCTCGACCTCGCCCCCGACGAGGCGGCGCGCCTGCGCCAGCGCCAGGCCCTCGAACGCGCCCGCTGTGCGGAAAAGGACCGACTCGCCGAGCTGCGCGAGGTGCTGCTCGGCGGAGTGCAGCCCGCGTTCGTCATCCCATCCGAGGGCGAGCCGCTCTCGCCGGCGCTCAACGAAGCGCAGCAGGAGGCGGTGCGCTTCGCCCTCTCCGCCACCGACCTCGCCATCGTCCACGGCCCACCGGGGACGGGGAAGACCACCACCGTCGTCGAGATCGTGCGCCGCGCCGTGCGCCTCGGCGAGAAGGTGCTCGTCTGCGCGCCCAGCAACCTCGCCGTCGATAACGTCCTCGAACGGCTCCTCGCCCACGGCGAGCGAGCCGTCCGCCTCGGCCATCCCGCCCGCGTTCTGCCGCAGATGCGCGAGCACACGCTCGACCTGATGGTGGAAGGCCACGCCGACGCCCGCCAGGCCCGCAAGCTGGCCAAGGATGCGTTCGGCCTGTTCCGTCAGGCGAAGAAGTGGACGCGCGGCAAGCCCGAGCCCGGGTCGCGCCAGGAAATGCGCCAGGAGGCCCGCGCCTTGCTCGCGGGCTCCCGCCGCCTGGAGTCCCAGGCCATCGAGCGCATCCTCAACGGCGCCTCTGTGCTCTGCTCCACCACGACGGGGCTCGACAGCGAAGTCATCGGGGCCCGGACGTTCGACCTGCTCGTCCTCGACGAGGCGTGCCAGACCACCGAGCCCGGCTGCTGGGTCCCGCTCCAGCGCGTGCGCCGCGTGGTGTTGGCGGGCGATCACTGCCAGCTCCCGCCCACGGTGCTCTCGCCCGAGGCGGTCCGGCGCGGCTTCGGCGTCAGCCTGCTCGAGCGCCTCGTCGGCCTCTTCGGCGAGCGCGTCACGCGGCGGCTCGACGTTCAGTATCGGATGCACGAGCAGATCATGGCCTTCTCGTCGCGCGAGTTCTACGAGGGCGCGCTGCGGGCCGACGAGAGCGTGCGAGCCCATCTGCTCTGCGACCTGCCAGGCGTGAGCCGGACGGCCCTGACCGAGTCCCCCGTCCACTTCATCGACACGGCAGGGGCGAGCTACGAGGAGGAGATGGAGCCCGACGGCGAGAGCCGGCTCAACCCGCAAGAGGGGGCCCTCGCGGTGCGCCAGGTGCGCGCGCTGCTCGAGGCGGGCGTTCGGCCGGAGGACGTCGCCGTCATCGCTCCTTACTCCGCCCAGGTGCGCCATCTGCGAGAGCAACTCGACGTGCCGGGGCTCGAGGTCGATAGCGTCGATGGCTTCCAGGGTCGCGAAAAGGAGGCGGTCGTCTTCTCGCTGGTGCGCAGCAACGCCGAGGGAGAGATCGGCTTCCTGGCCGACGTGCGGCGGACCAACGTCGCCCTCACGCGGGCGCGGCGCAAGCTGATCGTCGTCGGCGACAGCGCCACGCTTTCCGTCTTGCCGTTCTACCAGCGCCTCTTCGAGCATTTCGAGGCGATCGGCGCCTACCACACGGTCTGGGAAGAGGGCGCCTGAGGGGGCGGGGCAGGCCGGCCAATTCGGACGAGTCGTCAATCGGCGAGGGCTCGGAACGGCTGGGACAGCGAATCGGCGCCCTTCCCGCGCGGGATGAGCTACAGTCTCAGAGGAGGCGTCGATCGTGCCGTTCTTTCCAGGGCACGCGCCCGCGCAACGCCGAACCGTCCGAGCCCGGGCCGCCGAGGGTGGCCCAGGCCCCCCCCTCGATTCGTGGAGAAGCCCGTGCGGAAGCTGTTGGTCTCGAGCCAGAAGGGTGGAGTGGGCAAGACGACGACGTCGATCAACCTGGCCGCGGCCACGGCGCTGACCGGCGCGCGCGCCCTGCTATTCGACGCCGACCCGCTCAGCAGCGTCAGCGCGGCGCTCAACCTGCTGGAACACCCACGCCGCCAGCCGTTGCGCCAGGCAGGCATCGACCTGCCGGGCGTGCTGGTGTGCGACGTCGTGCCGGGCCTGGACGTCCTCAGCCCTTACGAGGAAGGGGGCTGCTCCGACGAGGAGCTGGGCCGCCTGCTCGCGCTGCTGGGCTCCGCCGCCCTGGAGGAGCGCTACGGAGCGCTGATCGTCAACACGGCCCCGTTCATGGGCGCCAATCCGGGCCCTCTGCTGGCCACCTGCACCGAGCTCCTGGTGGTGATGCGGGCGGAGGCGATGGCCTACCGCACCCTTCCCGCCTTTCTCGAACTGGTGCAGCGCTCGCGCGGAGCGGGGCCGGGCACCAACGTCCGCGGCATCCTGCTGACCCTCCCCGAAGGCGAAGAGCCGGGTGGGCGCTGGGAGCGCGAGCTGCGCGGGCGGCTGGGGAGCCGCATCCTGCCGCAGGCAGTCCCCTACGACGTCGAGGTCGAGCAGGCGCTGCTGTCCGGGCAGATTGTCAGCCACTCCAACCGCGCTGCCCCCGCCTCGCAGCGCTATCGCGAATTGACCGAGGGGCTGGAACTGGCCGCCGATGCTCGCCCGAGCGGCGGGCCAGCCGACGCGCCATCCGCGCTCCGACTGGCCGCGGCCGCACCGGCGCGCCGGCCGATCGAGCTCCCCGCCGAGCGCCCCGCGCCGGTCGCGGCCCTCGTTCCTGCTGTCGCGAGAATGGTGGCCGAAGGGCCCGCGCGCCTGGAAAAGACACCGGCACTGCCCGAGGAGCCGCGCCCTCGTCGCCGACCGGCGCCGGATCGACCGCCGGCGCGAACCGCGCGCCTGTCGGCGGCGCTGCGCGTGCCTGCCCTGCCGCCCGCGTCGGAAGTGCCCGCGTTGCCGCCGGGGCCGCCCGTGCCGCCGAGCAAGGCCCACATCAAGCCGCTGAGCCGGGCGAAAGAGCGCCCCGAGGCCCGGAAGAGCCAGGCGCGCCCCGGCGACGGACCAGCGCCCCACTGGGGGCTCTTGTGGGTCGGACTGGCCATCGTCTCCGGCGTGGCCCTGCGCTTTCTGCGCGTGCCCGACTGGGTGCTCCCGCTGCTCGTCGGCGTGGCCGTGGCCGCGGTGACGGTCGTTCTCGTGCGCCAGTTCGGGACGACTTCGACGGACCGGAAAAATGCCCCCTCAACCGCGCCGCCGCACACCGGCCCTGTGGGAGACGGGGAGAGGCCCAGCGCCCGGAGCGAGCCGACCAGCGAGGCAAGCAAGCGCCGCCCCGGGGCCCCCCAGCGGGCGCCGGCGAGCCAGGACGTCGGCGAGAATTGATTCGCGGCAGGCCCCAAGCGACGCCCTCGGGGCCTGCTGCTTGCAGCCTCGCGCGTTTCCAGGGAAGGAGACGAGCCGGCGCCCCGTCCCCCGCCGCCAGACCGGCCCCATCGACGGACGCGAGGCGGATAGCCTGCTTGGCGGCCCATCCGTTCCGCTCCTGACCCAGGGGATCGCGCCCCTCGCCGAACGGGGCCCGCGAAGCGGCAGGGGGGGGGGGCCCCGGGGCACCGCGGTGTGGTGTGGCGCCGATGGGGTGGGAATTATGAGTGGGGGGGGGTGCAGGGAAATTGGAGCAACCAACAACCCTGCGTCGACAGTGATGT